>JAKZVY010000236.1:0-9161 GCA_047515825.1 Dehalococcoidia bacterium | reverse complement strand
CGTTTACCAGTATCTTATGCAGCACGCCTTCGGCGTACGACTCGAACTCCACCACCGCCTTGTCCGTCTCGATCTCGGCCACGGGTTCTCCGATCTCCACGTTGGAACCCTCGGCCTTGAGCCAGCGAACGACGGTGCCTTCCTGCATGTCGTAGCCCATCTGAGGCATGGTGAGCTCAGTTGTCAAGAGACTATCCCTCTTTCGACTTTATAGCTGATGAATGATAGCAACTTCATATCCACTTCCGTCTAGCAGAACGGCGGCGGCTTCTCAGTCGATAGGCGAATGGCTAGAGTCCGAAGCTGCTCTTGATCTGCCCGACGACCCGCGCGGCATCGGGAATCGTGGCCTGTTCGAGCGGGATCGAGTACGGGGTGGGCACGTCGAGTCCGCCGACGCGGGCCACCGGGCCGTCCAAGTAGTCGAAAGCCTCTTCCTGGATCGCGCTGGCGACCTCTCCCGCGAATCCGCCTGTCCTCCATGCCTCCTCCACGACTATGGCCTTGTTGGTCTTCTTGACCGATTCGACCACCGTTTCAATGTCCAGTGGGCTGAGCGTTCTCAGGTCTATGACTTCGGCCTCGTGACCGTTCTCGGCAAGCCTGTCGGCCGCTTCGAGGGCAATGTGCGACATGCGCGAGTACCCGATTATCGTCACGTCGCCGCCTCGCCGTCTAACAACCGCGCTGCCGAGTGGGACCTCGTAATACTCGTCCGGTACCTCTCCCCTGACCCCGTAGAGCAGGGAGTGCTCGGCGAAGATCACAGGGTCCTGCTGCTTGAGAGACGCTCTCAGCAGGCCGAGCGCGTCGTACGGAGTGGCTGGCACCGCCACCCTGAGACCCGGCACGGACGCGTACCAGCCCTCGAAGCTCTGAGAGTGGGTTGCCGCGAGCTGACCGCCTCCGCCGGTCACCGTCCTGATAATCATGGGCACCGAAAGCTGCCCGTTGGACATGTACCGCAGTTTTGCCGCGTGGTTGATTATCTGGTCCATCGCCAGAAGGGAGAAGTTGATCGTCATGATCTCGACGACCGGCCTCATTCCGGTAAGCGCGGCGCCCACGCCGGCGCCCACGAAGCCGGACTCCGAAATCGGCGCGTCGCGGATTCGTTCCGGCCCGTACCGATCCAAGAATCCGCGCGTCACGGCGTAGGCACCATCATACGCGCCAATGTCCTCGCCTATAAGGAACACGCGCTCGTCAGCTTCGAGCGCTTCTCTGAGTCCCCTGGCAATGGCGTCCCTAATGATGATTTCGGCCATACTGCTATTCCTGAATTGGCGTTCGCTTTGTCATAACAATATGTGTAGGTGCCTAGCACGACGCTCAGGCGTAAACGTTGTCGTAAATGGAGCCCAGGTCTGGGAACGGGCTCTTCGTCGCGTAGTCGATGGCTTCGGCAATGGTCTCGGCGACCTCTTTCTGTATCTGTTCCATCTCCTGGGACGTTATCAACCCCTCTTCCAGGGCCAACGCCTTGAACCTGTCGATCGGATCGTTGATCCTCCACTCCTCTACCTCGGAGTTCTCCCTGTACTTGACCGGGTCGGACATTGAGTGCCCGCGGTATCGGTAGGTCATGGCTTCGATGAACACCGGGCCGTTGCCGGCGCGGACCCGTCGAAGCGCCTCTGTCGTCGCCTCCCGCACTTCCATCAGGTCCATGCCATCTATCTGCACCGCGGGTATCTTGTAGTACTCCGCCGAGTTGTATATGTCCCGTCCGGCGGCGTGGGTCTTGTCCACGTGCGAACCCATGCCGTACAGATTGTTTTCGAGGAAGAAGACCACCGGCAGCTTCCACAGCGAGGCGAGGTTCAGCGACTCGTGGAACTCGCCCTCGTTCACCGCGCCGTCTCCGAAGAAGACCATGACGGCGGCGTTCTTCCCCTGCATCTGTATCCCCAGCCCAATTCCGACGCCGATAGGCATCTGGCCGCCAACGATGGCGTGGCCGCCCATGAAGTTCCGGCTTGCGTCGAACAGGTGCATGGACCCACCTTTGCCCCCACTGGTGCCGGTCGACCTGCCGCACAGCTCGGCCATGCACGCCTTGGGATCCAACCCCCTCGCGAGCGCGTGACCGTGATCCCGGTAGTGGGTGATTATGTAGTCCTGCGGCTCCAGCAGGCTGATGGCGCCCACGGCCACCGCCTCCTCTCCGATGTAGAGGTGCAGAAACCCGCCGATAAGCCTCTGCATGTAGAGGCGGGCGCTGGCCTCTTCGAACCGGCGGATGAGCAGCATCTTCCGGTAGAACTCAGCGACCTCGGTCTTTTCCAGGTTCACGGCAACTTTCATGGGCATTTCAACTCGGCGCCGTCATTTCTCAGGAGCCGGCTCCTAAATATGCACCGCCTGGCCTTCCGCGGCCAGGGCCGCCTCTTTGATCGTCTCTGAGATAGTCGGATGCGGATGCACCAGCCAGCCCAGCTCGGCGGTCGTGGCCTCCAGCAGCCTGGCCATTCCAAGCTCGCCCAGCATCTCCGTCACCTCTGCGCCGATCATGTGCCCGCCGAGCAGCTCGCCGATCTCCGCTTCCACCACCAGCTTCACCATGCCCTCTGACTCGTTGAGCGCCAGCGCCTTTCCGCTGGCCGACAGCGGGAACTTCCCGATCTTGACCGAGTACCCAGCCTCGCGTGCCTGCTCTTCAGTCATGCCGAAGCTCGCAACCTGCGGACGGCAGTAGATCGCCCTCGGCATCTGCCCGTAGTCCAGCGGCGGTGGGTCCAGTCCGGCGATGTGCTCGACTGACGTCACTCCCTGCGCCGACGCCACGTGGGCCAGGAGCAGCTTGCCGGTCACGTCGCCTATCGCGTAGATATTCGGAACATTCGACTGCATCGCCTCGTTGACGGGTATGAATCCGCGCTCCGTCTGTACGCCTGCCGACTCCAGCCCGATGCCGTCCACGTTGCCCTGAACCCCGACGGCCACCAGCACCTTGTCGCAGTCTATGATGGAGCTCTCCTCGTTGATGGATACCGACACCTTGACGGCGTCCCTGTCCACCCCGATACCCCGCACCTGCGCGCCGGTAAGTATCTGTATGCCCTGACGCCTGAACGCGCGCTCGAGCTCTGCGCTTATGTCGGCGTCTTCGTTGGGGATGATGCGAGGCATTAGCTCGACGATGGTGACCTCGGCGCCGTACGTCCGCCAGACGTAGGCGAACTCGCACCCGGTCGCGCCTCCCCCCACGATCACCACTCTTTTCGGCACCTCTCGCAGTACGAGGGCCTCCCGACTGGTTATGACGGTCTTTTGATCTATCGGCATGGCGGGGATATTTAGCTGGCGCGCGCCGGTCGCGATTATGATGTTCTCAGCCGACAGCTTATCGCCGCTCTCTGCGATGCGGACGTCATTCGGACCCTCCATGACGCCGGTACCCTGTACGTGCGCGACCTTATTTTTCCGGAGAAGCATCGCTATCCCGCGCGTCAGCCGGGCGACTACCCCGCGGCTGCGGTCTATGGCTTTGCCGAAATCCGGCCTGACACTCTCGATGCTGATCCCATAATCGCCCGCGTTCTGCACAAGGTTGAGAACTTCGGCATTCCTCAGCAGCGCTTTGGAGGGGATGCACCCCCAGTTAAGACATATCCCGCCGAGGGCGTCTCGCTCCACGACCACGGCCTTCATTCCCAACTGTCCGGCACGGATTGCGGCTACGTATCCGCCCGGACCGGAGCCGAGCACCGCAACGTCATAATCAGCATCAGCCAATAAGTCACCCCTCAGAACCAGCACGCGATTGTACAGGCCGCATAAGCGACCGGAACCATTCTACACCAAACCCGTGACCCGTAAAAGTTGAGCACTGAACCGAAATCACCACCTAACAGCCGGACACCCGTAGGGGCGCTTCGCGAAGCGCCCGCACCCGCCGAAGCCGCAATACCATCGTCAGGCGGTGGATCTGGGTGAAGCATCAGGTCCCTTTCAAAGTCGCACTAATTCGTTTGGCTGCGCCGAATTAACATACTGTCCCTTGACGTAGGACATCGCCGATTTCATTCCTCTTGATGTGGCCTTTACAAGGCCATAGTGATTCCGGCGGAGTCCAGAGAGCCGGAGTGACCGATCCCACCAAAGCTGAGCCCCACTATAGCGCGATTGCCCTCCGAGCAATTCGTTGCCGCGACTTCGTTGTCGATACCGGGTATAATAGTGGCCGAGACGTCGTTGAGCTTCATGGGGTTGGGGGATCCAGCCGCCGGCCATAAGTTGGGGACATAGTTCTAACGTAAGGCGGCAGATTGCAGACCGACGAAACACTCATAAGCGTCCAGAATCTGAAGACACACTTCTTCCTCGACGAGGGGACTGTCAGAGCTGTCGACGGCGTGTCCTTCGACATCGGGCGTGGAGCCACGCTGGGTGTTGTTGGAGAGAGCGGTTGCGGGAAGAGCGTTCTCGCGAGGTCCATAATCCGCATCGTTCCGCCGCCGGGCCGCACTATCGAGGGCTCGGTGATGTACTACCGCAATCCTCAGGACGGTCACGACGCCGGTTCACAAGAAGCCACTCCGATAGACTTGGCCTTCCTGGACCCGGACAGTGCGGCCATCAGGGACATCAGGGGCGGCGAGATCACCATGATCTTCCAGGAGCCGATGGTGTCGTTCAGCCCCGTACACACCATCGGCTCCCAGATCGTTGAAGCGGTCATGCTGCACCGTGACGTCTCGCAGCAGCAGGCGCGCGACTTGGCCGTAGAGATGCTGCGGCGCGTCGGAATACCCAACCCCGAGCTCAGGGTGGACGAGTACCCTTTCAGGTTGAGCGGCGGTATGCGCCAGCGCGCCATGATCGCCATGGCCCTGTCATCCAATCCCGCGCTGCTGATCGCCGACGAGCCGACGACCGCGCTCGACGTGACCACGCAGGCCCAGATCCTCGACCTCATGGCCGACCTTCAGGAAGAGTTCGGCATGGCCATGATGCTCATCAGCCACAATCTTGGCGTGGTCGCGCAGATGACCGAGGAGATCATCGTGATGTACCTCGGCAAGGTGGTAGAGCGCGCCGACGTGAAGACACTGTTCAGCGACCCCAAGCATCCTTACACCCAGGAGCTGCTCAAGTCGATTCCGCAGCTCAGGCGGACTCGGCAGACCGAAAGGCTAGCCGCGATCCGCGGATCTGTACCCTCTCCTTACATGCGCCCATCGGGGTGCCCGTTCCATCCGCGCTGCCCAAAGTTCATAGAAGGAGAGTGCGACGTTACCGAGCCGGAGTTGACTCCGGTTGCCGACGGTCATGTGGTGCGATGCCTTCTGTACTCGGAGTCTGGAGGCGGGGAATGACGACTGGCGATCTGATGTACGGCCCGCCCCTGCTGGAGGTGGACGGACTCAAGGTCTATTTCCCCATCATCACCGGCTGGATGCGCAAGGTGCGCGGCTACGTCCGCGCCGTGGACGACGTGAGCTTCGATCTTCGGTCTGGAGAAACGCTCGCGCTCGTGGGCGAAAGCGGCTGCGGAAAGACGACCACCGGCAGGGCCATACTCCAGGCGGTCGAGCCGACCGGCGGCGAGATCACGTTCACTACGCGCGACGGCGAGCGCCTACCCACAATCGGCGCCGAGCACGATACGCTGTCGCTGATTCGCCAGGAAATACAGCTCATCTTCCAGGACCCGTTCGCGTCGCTCAACCCTCGCATGACGATCTTCGACATCGTCGCCGACCCGCTCAGAGTCAACGGCCTGGCAAAGGGCAGGGAAATGGAGGACCGGGTCACTGAGATACTCAGGCTTGTGGGCCTTGCGCCGGAGTACATGCGAAGGTATCCCCACGCCTTCAGCGGTGGACAGCGCCAGCGCATAGGCATTGCGCGGTCGCTGATCATGAATCCGCGTCTGGTGGTGGCCGACGAGCCGGTGTCCGCGCTCGACGTGTCCGTACAGTCCCAGATACTCAACCTGATGCAGGACCTCCAAGAGCAGTTCAACCTGGCCTACCTGTTCATTAGCCACGACCTGAGCGTGGTGCAGTACATCAGCCACCGTGTGGCGGTGATGTACGTCGGGAAGATCGTGGAGGTCGCCACCACGGACGATCTCTTCACCGTGCCCAAGCACCCGTACACGCAGGCTTTGCTTTCATCCGTACCGATTCCGAACCCCGAGGTCAGCGCGCGCGGCACCGCGCTCGAAGGAGAGGTCGCGGACCCGGCGGACCCTCCGACCGGATGCTACTTTCACCCGCGCTGCCCGTTCGCCGAGGAGATATGCCGCCTCAGTGAGCCTCCTCTCACTGAGGTTGCGCCGGGCCACTATTCGAGCTGTCACTTCGCGGGTCAGATCGACCTGCCCGGAGTGCCGGAGTAGCGAAATGATGCGGACAGTAACCGCGCATCGCCCCGTCCGCCCTAGCTGGCGGCCGTCAGCCAGAGACCTCAGACTAATCATCAGCGTCACCCTACTCGGCGGCGCCATGGGCGTGGCGGTCAGGCTCGTCTCCATCCTGGCAGCCACCAAGCCCTGGCTGGACCCTGAGCACCTCCCGCTAGGACAGGCAGCGTTTCTCGGTGGTGCCGGACTCGTGTCGGGGTGCATCGTCGCGGTGCTGGTCGCGTACTTCAAGACCAACAAGGCCGACCACACCGGCAACATACTCATCTGGGTAGGTCTGGGATTCGTCTTCGCGATCGCGGTACCGTTGATAATAGGGACGCTGAGTCAGTTCGCGCTCCTGTTGTTCGACCTGACAGAGGGCCGGTTGTCGTTCGGCGAGGCGTTGCAGGCAACGATCAACCTCATGTTTCGCGCACTGTTCAATGCGGTCATCGGCGGCACACCTGCGCTGTTCACCGGCTTCATGGCAGGCGCGATTTTCGCGGTCAGCGCATGGATAGTCGACCTGGCCCACCATTCGCCATACTCTTCGGTTTCCTAGTACGTGTCGCCGTCCTTGGCGGCTGTCCTGTCCGTCCTGATTGTCTGGATATCCCAATTCGGACCGCCCGATACGCTCGCCAAGCTGGGTTGAGTCCGGCGGCTCTTCCACGCCGAATCCAGAATCTCAACACGGCTCGCACCGTCGTTCCCGCGCCGGAATCCAGGCCGGATTTCATCGTCTCGGCCGAGTCGGATTGAGCCGTAACCGTCGAGAGGCTCTGGGGGTCGAGGGACTTTTCCCCAATAGCTGCCCTAGCTGCCCTGACCTGCCCTGTCCATAGCTGAGCTAGCTTTGGAAAATCAGGGCACTTTCGATTTTATATCTGCCCTCCATCTGCCCCACTTGCCCTGATCTGAGGTGGGTCTGCATCTTCTTTGACGAGCTGGATGCCCTGAAGTACTCTGCGGCCATTGGTCTTGTGGGTCTTGATTTTGAATATTTCCCAGACGGAGTTGTAGAGATCGTGCGCTCTGACGGGTCTGAAGCTATTGAAGACGCACCAGTCTTTGTATGCGCTGTACAGCTCGGTGCGGTCGATCTCGTCGTATGGAGAGGACTCTTCGACCCGCTCTTTGAGGAAGAGGCGGGTGGAGTCGGATGCCTGGTCGAAGTCGTCTTTGGCGCGGGCCATCTTCTCGCTCTCGGTAAGGGCGCAGCCGCCCTCGAGAAGCTGGCGGTATCCGGCGACGGCGCGGTTGAGGAGTCCGGACAGCTCTTCGGGGGTGGTGAGCTTGTCGAGGATGTCGCGGTCGAGGTTCGACTCGTTGAGGGAGGTGTCGAATGGAACGGCGAGCCAGCGTCGGAGGTATCCTAGTGAGTCGTCGGCTGAGCGTGGGACGCGGTTGGCGGATGCGAGGAGCCGGGTGAAGGGCTGGAACTCGATGGGGTCGCGGTGCTTGCGCGGGGCGCGGATGACGGCGAGCTGTCCGTCCACGATCTGCTTGAAGATGGCGGTGTCGTCGAAGTCGCGCGCGGGTACGTCTGCTGAGATGTTGAGGAGCTTGCCGCGGAGCTCGGTGAGTGAGAAGCTGCCTTCGTTGAGGTCGTGGAGGGGGACGTTTGAGACGTTCCGGGGGTGTAGGAACGTCCTGAGTAATGCGATGGCCACGCTCTTGCCGCTACCTCTGGCGCCGGAGCCGAGGAAGAGCACTGCTTTCTGGCAGCGTGAGTCGGGGGTGAGGAAGAGTCCGGCGATCTGATAGAAGACTTCGTGAGCGTCGTAAGGAAAGACGCGCTGTGCGAATTGGTCGATGGCGGGACACTCGGCATCGGGGTCCCATGCGGCGTTGATCTGAATGGGGGAGAGGAAGTCGGGGGAGTGGGGCTCGAGCTCGCCGGACTCGATGTTCAGGATTCCGTTGAGGACGTTGACTCGGTCTGGGGGAGGGGCGTCCCAGAGCCTGGGTGAGCGGTCTTTGTACCAGGTGAAGATGGCTTTGACCCTGGCGGGGGTCCAGTCGTTTTTCATGGAGTCGGCGAGGATGCCTCTGAGCCTGTCGTCGGCAGGGACGTATCGTCCGAGGTCTGGGTCGTAGATAAAGGGGTCGTGTCGGTCGGAGGCGAAGATGTAGCCCTTTTTCTTGAGGGGATAGGTGGCGTGCGCATAGGTCCAGGCCGGAGGGTGGAGGGAGAACTTGTTGAATTCGGAGAGGAGACCTTTGATTTCTGGGTCGAGCACAGTCTTATTCACCTTTGGGTTGGAGTGTCTGGGAACCGATGTACGAATGATAGCCTGAACGAGAGTTCGTGTCAAGGGATGGGTTTATCCACGAAGGGCTCGGTTGGGAAGAGGCTCAGGTACTCAGACCTGATAGCTGAATGAGGTTGCAAATCCTAGCGCAATCGTGTAAAAGTCGTCATATTCTGCCCGAGGTGTCCTGCGCTATGTCTGCCGCTCCCAACAGACTCTACTTCGGCGACTGCCTTGACGTCATGCGGGAGGATATTCCCGACGAATCAGTCGACCTGATCTACCTCGATCCCCCGTTCAACTCCAAGCGGCTGTACAACGCTTTCATGGGCGGTGCCCAATGGGTGGCCTTTGACGATACTTGGTGCTGGCACGAGGCGGTCGACGATTTTCACGAAGTGGCAAGTCAGCCTCGTCTTGCTGGCATGGTTGAAGGCCTTCGTAAGATGCTTGGGGAAGGGTCGCAACTCGCTTATCTCTCCTATATGGCGAATCGCCTTGTCGAGTGTCACGAGTCCTAAACCCGAATCCACCGATTCATACAGGTGGAC
>JAKZVY010000235.1:0-3903 GCA_047515825.1 Dehalococcoidia bacterium | reverse complement strand
CACGCCCCAACCATACCTGCCGAGGCGATCCTGCACGCACCACCTGGACTGGTACTCACTCGCACCCCTCGATATGCTAACCGCAAATGTTCCAGCCGTACCGCCAACCCCCTGAAAGTGAATTAGTTGGAGCAGATGGTTTCAAACCCGCCCTGTCCCTTGACGTAGGACACCGCCGATTTCATTCCTCTTGATGTGGCCTTTACAAGGCCATAGTGATTCTTCGCCTTCGGCTCAGAATCAAAAATCCCCCGGCAAGAACCTGGTTCTAGTATTGAAGAAAGGGAACGCAGGCAAGAACTTTAGACCCTTCTCTGTCGCTCAGAGCCCGCCTGAGCTTGCCGAAGGGGCGACAACGAAAAGGCCCTGGACAATCACAGCCCCCACTTGACGCGAACAAGAGTTCATTGCTACCATTCTACCCATGAGTCCACAGATCAACGGCCACACGCCCTCCCAGTTACAAACAAATTCCCTCTCCCTTGATGGAAGGGCGGAGCCTGACCTGAGCTAGTCGAAGGTGTGAGGGTGAAGGTGAAAGCCAGGCCAACGGGGGCAGATTGGACAAGTTGGACAGAAGCGGGGGCAGGTTGAGCAGAAACCATCTCCAAAGCTACGCCTTCCGTTGCTCAGCTTTGGGACCGGGGCAGGTTGGACAGGTTGGACAGCAAAAACCAATAAAAAGGTCGAGCGCAACTTGGGCTCGCCGGAGGCGGGGCAGAAATGACAGAAATGACAGAAGACGGGGCAGAAGTGTCAGAAATGACAGAATGATTCTCAACGCGGACCGCCCCTCGCTCAGCTTTGAAACGGGGCAGAAATGACAGAAGTGTCAAAAATGTCAGGCAAATCAAATAAAAGGGCTAGCCGGTCCCGAGCGCAACGGATTGGAGTCGAAGGGTTCCGCCAATCACAGAAAGCATGGTAATCTCCCAAAACGCGGCAGGTGCGGCAGATGCGCGGCAGCTTTAAATATCAAAACTGCCGCGCACCTCAAAGCTGGATCGCTTCCTGCCTAGCTTTGACCGCGGCAAGTGCGGCAGGTTTTTCAAAAAACCTTTTCGCCTCAGAAAGAAACTGACTCACCTAAGTTGATACAGTCCAACTCAACCCCGGACATCCCATTGACACCGCTTCATCCGTACCATGTCCAACAATCGAAAGACCCTGGGCACCCCGAAGATTTTGACGAGGTTTCCCGGAACGCCAAGGCCGCCAAATGCCCCGTCCAAAGCTCCAACCCGCAAGACTATCGAGGGCGTGCGTGGTAAACTCCGGCTGGCAGGTTCCCAGACCGGAGGGTCGCCAGCATGAACATCCTCATCACCGGAGCTTCCGCTCCCCTCTCCCGACATCTGGCATCGGCGCTCGGCGGGCGACATACGATCACCCTGACTGACATCGCCGACGTGCCCGGAGCCGTGCGGTGCGATCTGGACCACGACGACGCCACCAACGGTCTCGTGCGAGGAACGGACGTGATCGTCCACTCCGGCCAGACCGACATTAACGCGGATGTCTCGGAACGGCTCGACTCCGCGATGAGGCGCTTGTATAACCTCGTCTGGGCGGCCTACGAGGAGGGGGTGCCGCGGGTCGTGTTCCTCAGTTCGCTGTCGGTCATGGGCCGGTACGACGAGGATCTTACCGTGACCGAGCGATGGAAACCCGCACCGACGACGGATGCGGACGTGCTGGGCTTCCACCTCGGCGAGTTCATCTGCCGCGAGTTCGCGCGGGAGCATCGGATCGAGGTCGTCTGTCTACGGCTGGGCGACCTTGTTTGGAGCGCCGACGCATCGCCTTCCACGTCGGCCCTGTATTGGGACGACGCGCTTCGCGCCATCGAGAGCGCGCTGACGGTGGACATATCTGAGGGCTACGCGGGATCGCGCAGCTGCTGGGGGCTGTTCCACGTCCAGTCGGCGGTGCCTGACCAGAGGTATCTTACCGTGGACGCCGAAGCCAAGCTGGGATACACGCGGCCCGCGATCGTCCAGGGTGAAAGCCGATGAACGTACTGATACTCGGAGCGAACGGAATGTTGGGGCCGCACGTCATCCCGTGCCTTGAGGGCGAGTACACCCTCAGACTCACCGACATCAACGACGCGCCCGATACGCCCCACGAGTATTTCAACGTCGACGCATCCGATCTGGACGCGGTGATAGCGGCTGCCGAGGGAATGGACGCGATCGTCAACCTGTCCGTACTGCGGCATGACCGGCGGCTGGCGTTCGACGTCAACGCGCGAGGAACGTACAACGCCTGCGCGGCGGCGGTACACCACGGAATCGAGCGAGTGATAAACACCGGTCCGCACTTCACCATTGCCGGGCCGACCTACGAGAACTCGGACTACCTGATCGGGCCGGACATTCCGTCCCAGTCCGGCACCGGCCTGTACGCGATCACCAAGTCTCTGGGCCAGGAGGTCTGCCGCGTCTTCACCGAGAACCACGACCTATATGTCCTGACCCTGCTGTTCTACAACTTCCGCTATCCAGATGAGCAGGAGGGTCTTGGCGAAGACTTCACGCCGTTCAGCGTAACCTGGGGTGACGCGGGCGAAGCGGTCCGGCTCGCGCTGGCCGCGCCGACGGAGTCGTTGCCGTCCAGGTGTGAGACGTTCTTCATATTTGCCGATCTTCCACACCAGAAATTCACCAACGAGAAGGCTAAGCGTATCTTGGGCTGGCACCCGACGAACAACCTCGAGGAGTTCTGGCGCAAGGGGCCGCGTGTCGCGGGCTAATCTTCCAGAACCGAAACACTCACGCCAGGAGGCATCAATGACGACTTCGATCAGCGTTGCGGTGATGGAGCAAGGCAACACCACGCAGCAGACCACCGGGCGCCCGGTCATCTACGGGACGCAGGGCGTCATATCCAGCGGCCACTACCTCACGTCGATGGCGGGTATGCGGATGCTGCTGTCCGGCGGCAATGCCTTCGACGCGCTGGTCGCCGCCGGTTTCGCGGCGGCTGTTACCGAGCCGATAGCTTCGTATTCGCTGGCGGCGGAGGGCGTGTTCATGCTGTACCACGCCGAGAGCGGAGACCTGCTTTCGCTGAGCGGCCAGGGCACGGCGCCGAGATTGGCGACGGTTGACTGGTATCGCTCCCAGGGCCAGCGTGAGATACCCACAGGCCCAGGCCCGCTGGCGCATCTGAGCTTCACCGTGCCGGGCGTGGTAGCGGCGTTCCTGTCGATGCTGGAGCGTTACGGCACGAAGACCGTCGGCGAGGTGCTCGAACCGTCCATCCACTACGCCGAGCGCGGCATTCCGAACTATGAGTACATGCTGGAACGGATCGATAGCCCAGGCACAAGGAGCCAGTTCGACCAGTACCCTCCGGGCGGGATGGACGTCTTCTTCGACAACGGAAAGGTTCCCGCTCCCGGCTCGCTTCTGGTGCAGAAGGGCCTGGGATCGATTCTGCGAAAGCTGGTGGAGGCCGAAAGCGCCGCGCCGGGGCATCGTCTGGACGGAGTCCGCGCCGCGCGAGACTGCTTCTACACCGGAGAAGTGGCGCAGATAATCCACGATTGCGCGCACAGCGTGGGGGGCATACTGGGTCTGAAGTCCCTGGCGCCCTATGAGGCCAAGTACGAGACGCCGCTCAAGACCTCGTACATGGGTCACGAGATCCACGGGCAGCGCACGTGGACGCAGGGCGCGGTGCTGATGCAGTCGCTCAACATCCTGGAGAACTTCGACCTTCGGAGGATGGGGCACAACTCGACGGCGTACGTCCACACCGCGAGCCAGGCGCTCAACCTGGCGTTCGCCGACCGCGAGGCGTACTACGGCGACCCGGACTTTGCGGTCGTGCCGGTGGACGGGCTGCTGTCCAAGGAGTACGCCCGCAAGCGGGCCGCGACGATAGATCCGTCCAGCG
>JAKZVY010000234.1:0-13625 GCA_047515825.1 Dehalococcoidia bacterium | reverse complement strand
GCCGGACTCGCCGGACTCCGCATCGGATACGGCATCATGAACAGCGGACTCGTGGACCACATCATCGACATCAAGTCGCCCTACAACATCAACGTCGCCGCCGAAGCCGCGGCGCTGGCCTCGCTGGAAGACGCCGAGCTGCTGTTAAGTAACGTCGCCAAGATAGTGATGAGTCGCGGAATTCTGTTCGACGAGCTGAACGTCATCGACTGCGTAAATCCCTGGCCGTCTTCCGGAAACTACATCCTGTGCCAGATGGACGAGCCGGGACAGGCCGAAACGATAGTGGACGGACTCGCATCACGCGGGATATTTGTCCGCAGCTTCTCGTCGCCCAGGCTTCAGAACCATTTCAGAGTAGCCGTCGGAACTCCCGACGAAAACGAGGCGTTCCTAAACGCCGTCCGGGACATTGCGGTATGAATTCAGAATCTAGAACGTCTAAGGTAGAGCGCAACACAACCGAAACGCAAATATCGGTGGAAATCAACATCGACGGCGCCGGAGAATACAGCGTCGACGCCGAAAACGGAATGTTCGAGCATCTTCTCGCCCAGCTCGCACGTCACGGCCTGTTCGACCTCACCATCCGCGCCAAGGGAGACACCGAAACCGGCCTGCATCACCTCGTTGAAGATACTGGCATCGTCTTAGGCCAAGCTATCTCCCAGGCCATGGGAGACGGCGCCGGAATCAGGCGTGCCGCTCACACATTCATGCCACTCGACGAAGCGCTCGCGTTCACCGCGGTCGACTTCGGCGGACGCGGCTACTCCGTCATCGACGCCGAGATCGGCGACGGCGACCTGAACGGCCTGCCCGGCGACCTGATACGCCACTTCCTGGAATCGCTCGCCCGAGAGGGAAAATTCAACCTGCACGTCCGCCTGATTTCAGGCGTCAACAACCACCACAAGGCTGAGGCAATTTTCAAGAGCCTGGCGCGTTCACTGCGCGCCGCACTGGAAATAGACCCGAGAAGGGCAGGGCAGATACCAAGTACAAAGGGGACGATTACCGGCTAGTCTGACAGAAGGGCCTACGCCTGCTCCAAGTCGAAGCTGAAATCCTCGATGATCGGGTTCGCCAGAAGCTGCTGGCACATCTCAGACACGCGGCTCTCAGCCACAGCCGCATCGCCTTCGTCGAGCCTGATCTCCATGTACTTCCCAGTCCGCACATCGACTACTGAATCGAACCCCAGTTGCCGCAGGCCGCCTCTGATAGTCAGCCCCTCCGGGTCGTTGACGCTGGGTTTCAGTTGGATGTAGACCTTCGCCAGAAACACGGATTACCTAGGGAGACTGTACTCTGGCGCGTTGGGAGAACTCTCGTGCGAGCTGACAAAGTCTCTGATCCGGTTCTCGTCGAACTCGTCGAACTGGTCGATGAACGTCCAGGCCGTGAGTGCGATGCGCGTATCCATTTCCGGATATGGACTCAAAATCAGCTTCCCGCCGCGGTCGATTCCTTCCTGGATGAGAGTGGTCAACTGCTCCACTAGATCAGGGCAGTCCTCAGGGCAGTCGTAGTGGACGTTGACGTAGCCGTGCTCTAGGTTGTGAAGAAGAACCTCATCCTCGAGCGGACTATCGTAGATTCCCCATCGCACGGGTGCGAGAGGATAATCGTAGTGCCAGCCCGACGTGGCCGGCTTCGAGTTGTACTGCTCATGTTCGGAGTCGGGGACAACGTGCTGACGTCCCTGATCCGCCACCCTGAGCCCCGGACCTTCAGGCGCGCCGCCTTGGAACAGGCCTTCGAGCGGCAGCCCCTGGATAAATAGCGAAGCGATGAAGGCAAAAGCGACAATCCCGACTACCGTGCCGCCCACATACCTGAGCAGCCGCCTTCTGCGCCGGCGTCTGAGCCGACGCGACGCGCGGGCCTGTGTCGGGGTAATTCGCGATCTTGATTGTCTTGACTCCGATGCCATCTGTCCCCCGTCGCTTCCCGGTTTCTCTGTACGATTCTGCTAGACGAGCGTGCCGCCTGTCAATCTGACGAACGCTTCAGCGTACCGCTCGCTCGTCTTTAACACGACATCCTCCGGCAGTTCGGGCGCCGGCGGCTCGTGATCCCAGCCGGATTCGTCAAGCCAGTCCCTGACAAACTGCTTGTCGTAGTTGGGCTGAGACTTCCCGGGCGCATAGCCGGAGGCGTCCCAGAACCGGCTGGAGTCCGGTGTAAGCAGCTCGTCGATGAGGATAAGCTCGCCGTCCACCGTGCCGAACTCCATCTTGGTGTCCGCTATGATAATACCCTTGCCCCGCGCGAAGTCTCTGGCGAACGAGTACAACTCGATTGTGGTGTCGCGCAGCTTGTTGGCCATATCGGTCCCGACCATATCCACCACCTCGTCGAAGCTCATGTTCTCGTCATGGCCGACTTCCGCCTTCGTGGTGGGCGTGAATAGCACCTCGGGGAAAGGGTCGCCTTCCCTCATTCCCTCCGGCATCGGACTTCCCTGCACGGTACCGGAGCGACGGTACTCTGACCAAGCCGATCCCGTGATGAACCCTCGGACCACGCACTCGACGTCTATCCTATCGGCCCTCTTCACGACCATCGCCCTCCTGGCAATCTCATCCGATATGTCCAGGTCAGGTCGTTCGGACGCCAAGCCGATCAGGTGATTTGGGACCAGGTGGGCCGTCTTTTCAAACCAGAACGCCGATATCTGGTTTAGCACCGCCCCCTTGTCAGGTATCCCGGTCGGCAGCACCATGTCGAACGCCGATATCCGGTCCGTAGCGACCATCAGCAGCGTTTCATCGCCCAGGGGGTAGGTGTCCCTAACCTTGCCCCGGTACATAAGATTCGGCATGTCCGTTTCGCGTATTGTCGTCATATCTTCTGCTCCAATGGGTGCGATTTATTCAGTCGAGTCCGATCCGCTCGAAAACGTCGTCCACGAACCTGACGAAGTAGCCGTAATCGAAAATATCGTCAAGGTCTGAGTCGCTGAGGTGCGCCCGGACACCCGCGTCGCCGCGCACAAGCTCCCGAAAGTCGCGGTCCTCGTCCCAGGTGCCCGCCGAGTTCGCCTGCATCAGCTTGTAGGCGTCGTCGCGGCTCACCCCTCGCTCGATCAGTTCCAGCATCAGCCGCTGCGAGAACAGCAGACCGCGAGTAACCTCCATATTCTGCTTCATCCGCTCAGGATACACCCTCATTCCTTCGATGATCCCGCGGAACAGATCGAGGATGTAGTCCAGTGCCATGCACGAGTCGGGAAGGATAAGTCGTTCTGCCGACGAGTGGCTGATGTCCCTCTCTCCCCACAGCGCGACGTTCTCCAGCGCCGTGACGGAGTGCCCGCGTATCAACCGCGCCAGTCCGCATATCCGCTCGCTGAGCTCGGGGTTTCGCTTGTGCGGCATCGAAGACGATCCGGTCTGACCTTCTGAGAAAGGCTCTTCGACCTCCCTGATCTCTGTTCTCTGCAAACCCCTTATCTCGGTCGCGAACTTCTCCAGCGAGGCAGCTGCAAGGGCCAGTGTCGTGACGAAGTTCGCGTGTCGGTCTCTCTGAATGACCTGGTTTGAGACCGGAGCCGCACCGAGCCCTAGGCGGTCGCAGACGGCCGCCTCTATCTTGGGTGGCACGGTAGCATGAGTCCCGACCGGCCCCGATATCTTGCCCACCGCGATCTCCTCTCTGGCATGAATCAGCCGGGTCCTGTTCCGGCGCATCTCGTCCCACCATAGGGCCAGCTTGAGTCCGAACGTAGTCGGCTCCGCGTGGACGCCGTGAGTGCGACCCATCATCAGCGTGCCTTTGTGCCGACTGGCTTGGACCGCAAGGGCATCGATGCAGCCAGACGCCTCTTCGATAAGAAGATTGGCGGCGTCAACCATCTGGAGGCTCGTGGCGGTGTCCCACACGTCGCTGGTGGTCAGTCCTAGGTGAAGCCAGCGACCCTCCGGCCCCAGTTGCTCTGTTACAGAGCGCAGGAACGCCGTCATGTCGTGCTTGGTTATGCGCAGCACCTCGTTGAGGCGGTCGATGTCATACCGCGCGGCGGACAGTTTCTCCATGTCCTCGGCCGGGATGACACCGGCCTCGCTCCACGCCTCGCAGACCGCCAACTCGATCAGGAGCCACTTGTCGTATTTGCTCTGGTCAGACCAGACGCGCTTCATACACGCCCTGGCGTATCGGTCGATCATATCAACACACCGCCGCGCTCAGCGGCTTCTAAGACCCTCTCGGTAGTCGTCATAAGCCTTCCTGATGGCCTCGTGCTTGCCGCCCAGCATCTGCGCGGCAAGAAACGCCGCGTTCCTTGCGCCCCACGATCCAACCGCCACGCACGCTACGGGTATGCCCGGCGGCATTTGCGCGATGGCGTAGAGCGCATCGACCCCCTTCAGGTCGCTCGATGGTATCGGAACACCTATGATCGGGAGCGTTGTCCACGACGCCAGAACGCCGGGGAGTCCGGCAGAGCCGCCCGCACCCGCGATTATCACCTCGATTCCTCTGCCCCTCGCGGTCTTGCCGTACTCGCGCACCCGGTCAGGCGTGCGGTGAGCAGACATCACCTCGACCTCGTGCTCGATTCCAAGCTGATTCAGCACCTCGACCGTCGACTCCATGACAGGCCGGTCTGAGCTGCTGCCCATGAGTACACCTACAAGCGGCATCTGTTCACCTCAAGCGTTCGCGGCAATGTCGCGTCTGAAAAACACGTTTCTGAATTTGATTGCGTCAGCTACATCATAAGCCCGTCGTCGCGCGTCTGCCAGGGTGGTTCCGGTCGCGGTCGCCGTTAGCACACGCCCCCCGGAAGTCTTGACCACAGGCTCGGCGTTCGATACGGAAAGTCGAGTGCCCGCGTGGAACACGACGACATCATCGGACTCGGCGGGCAGGCCCGAAACCTCCTCGCCAACCTCATAGTCTCCCGGATAACCCCCCGAGGCCAGCACCACACCGACCCAGGGATCAGGCGACCACTCGACGCGCTGATTGCTGAGACATCCGTTGACAGCACTGAAAGCTAGGTCTAAAAGATCAGACCGCAATCTAGGCAGCACCACCTGCGTCTCAGGGTCCCCCAGGCGACAGTTGAATTCGAGCACCTTGGGGCCGTCAGCCGTCAACATCAGGCCCGCGTATAGCACGCCTCGGTACGGACAGCCGAGCTTGACCATCTGCGCGGCCACTGGCTCCATGATCGTGGCTCTGACTACCGCCTCTAGTTCCTGATCCCAGAACGCGGGGGGGCTGTAGCTGCCCATTCCCCCTGTGTTCGGACCTCGGTCTCCGTCGAGTGCGCGCTTGTAGTCGCAGGCGGCTGTCATCGCAGACACAAACTCCCCATCCACGAACGCGAACACACTCAACTCCGTCCCTTCCAGCCACTCTTCGATCAGTACAGTATCGCCCGCGGTGCCCACGGTTCGCTCGACGAACAGCGAATCGAGCGCTCGCTCGGCATCCCGTCTGGTCGGCGCCATCATCACACCCTTGCCCGCCGCTAGTCCATCGGCCTTGATGACGAATGGCGGCTGGGACGTCGCCAGATGGATCATGGCGGACTCGATATCCGTAAAGACGCGCGCGCTGCCCGTTGGAACTCCGGCGGCGCTCATTACCTGTTTGGCGAATGCCTTGCTCGACTCGATACGGGCCGCGCCCCGCGAAGGGCCAAAAGCCTTCAGCCCACTTTCCTCAAATCGGTCAACTATGCCCGCGTCCAACGGGGCCTCAGGCCCGACGATCGTCATATCGACCGCCTCTTCCAGCGCAAGCCGCACCAAGCCGTCCACGTCCTCGGGGTCGATGTCGATGTTGCACCCCAGCGCAGCGGTGCCCGCGTTCCCCGGCGCGATCAGCAGCTCCGGACGGTGACAGCTCTCAGCCGCCTTCCACGCGATCGCGTGCTCGCGGGCGCCGCTGCCAACTATCAGCACCTTCATACCCGTCATTCCCACTCGATAGTGCCCGGAGGCTTGCTCGTGATGTCGTAAACCACCCTGTTGACGTTGGGCACCTCGTTGGAGATACGGCTCGACATCCGCGCGAGCGTCTCATACGGAATACGCGCCCAGTCGGCGGTCATCGCGTCGTCGCTGGTGACGGCGCGGATAGCGATCACACTGCCATAGGTACGAAAGTCCCCGGTTACTCCCACCGACCGTGAGTCCGTGAGAACCGCGAAGCTCTGCCAAGTCTCCCGATACAGGCCGCTTGCCTCGATCTCTTCCATGACGATGCGGTCCGCGTCTCTCAGCGTTTCCAGCCTGTCGTGGGTCACTTCGCCGATGATCCTGATCGCCAGTCCCGGACCCGGGAACGGCTGGCGGTGGACCATCTCCTCTGGCAGTCCAAGCTCAAGTCCAACGTCCCTGACTTCGTCCTTGAACAGAAAGCGCAGCGGCTCCACAAGATCCATCCGCATGTGCTCTGGAAGGCCGCCGACGTTGTGGTGCGTCTTGATCTTCGCCGAAACGGTGTCGCTTGGCACCTGGCTCTCGATGACGTCCGGGTACAATGTGCCCTGGGCGAGATAATCGACTCGACCCAGGCGGGCCGCCTCCTCTTCGAAGACGCGGATGAACTCCGCCCCTATGATCTTGCGTTTCTGCTCCGGGTTAGTAACCCCTCTCAGCGCGCTCAGAAAGTGCTCGCCTGCGTCCACGACCCTGAGATTCATCGACATGTGCCTCTCGAACGTCTCTCTGACGCTCTCAGGCTCCCGGTGCCTCATCAGCCCGTTATCCACGAAGATGCACGTGAGCTGGTCTCCGACGGCCCTGTGAACGAGCGTCGCCGCCACGGCCGAGTCCACGCCGCCCGACAGCGCGCATATCACCTGTCCGTCTCCCACCTGCCGGCGAATGGCATCCACAGCCTCTGAGACGAAATTGCCTGGAGTCCAGTCGCCCGTGCATCCGCACACGTCGAACAGGAAGTTGCGAATGAGCCTCATCCCTTGAGGCGTATGCACGACCTCTGGGTGGAATTGGAGGCCCAGCCTGAGTTTGGCGTCTCCAACCACCGCGACCGGAGAGTTCTTGGTATGCGCCAGCACTCTAAATCCCGGCGGCAACTCGGTGATGTTGTCCCCATGACTCATCCAGACGGGCATGGGTGAGGGTATGTCCTTGAAGATAGGCTCGGATGACTCATCATGGTGCAGCTCGGCGTGGCCATACTCTCGCTGCCCGGTCGGCGCGACTCTTCCTCCAAGCTGGTGCGCCATCGCCTGCATACCGTAGCAGATGCCAAGCACGGGAAGACCTGAAGAGTACACCCACTCCGGCGCCAGCGGCGCGCCCGGTTCATAGACGCTAGCCGGCCCTCCGGAAAGCACCACGCCCTTCGGATTGAGCGGTTGGATCGTCTCCCAGGGAGCGGAGTGCGGAATGAGCTCACAATACACTCCACACTCCCTGATACGCCGCGCAATTAAGCGGGAGTACTGGGAGCCGAAGTCGATGATTACCACCGTCTCCCTCGAAGAAGCGCCGTCAACGGCTGGGGAAGGGGAGTGTTCGACCTCTCCGTGGGACTGTTGTGGTAACGATTGCCTATCCAGTCGGCCACTGGCTGACACGGGCTCCATAGAGGCTTCCTGGAACGTCGAAGGCATGAGGTCTAACGGTGCTCAGGCTAGCACCTGTGTTATATTTCGGTCAAGTTGCGGGCACACGAACAACATTCTACGCCGTCCACGGCCATCGACGAAGCCGTCTCCGTACTTTCTCGGGGAGGCGTCGTCGCTGTCCCGACCGACACCCTGTACGGCATCGCCGCGGCTGCCCTGGACGAAGCTGCCGTACAGCGCGTGTTCGACGTGAAGGAGCGCGGGCAGTCCAGCCCGCTCCCGCTGTTCGTCTCCGGCGTTGAAGACCTGCTAGAGTTCGGACGCCGCGTCCCCGATGTGGCGCGAGAGCTTGCGGCAAAATTCTGGCCCGGCAAGCTGACAATCGTCGTCCAGAGGTCTTCCCGCGTACCGGATATCGTTACTGGAGGACTCGACACGGTGGGCCTTAGAGTCCCGGATCATCCCGTCCCCAGGGAGATCGTAGCCCGGCTTGCCGCACCGATAACCGCCACAAGCGCCAACATCAGCGGCCAGCCATCCCTGACCTCCGCTGAGCAGGTCTTCCGACACCTGGGTGACCGTCTCGACCTCGTAGTAGACGGCGGCCAGCTCCGACCATCGAAGCCGTCCACAGTGATCGACGTGACACGGACGCCGTGCCGGATTCTGCGTCACGGCGCGGTTACGCCGGACCAGATCGAGCAAGTGACAGGCATCGAGGTAGCGGTGTAGAATCGAGTTTGGATGCCGAATACTCCAGTATCGGCACTCAGACTCGATCCAGTCCAGCTTGAAGGTATGCCTTGCACTCTGACACCCGACTCAGACACTACAGCTCGATGGTGGATACCGAGCTCGAACGGGTGATTGCGGACCGCGATCTCCCGCTCTACTCGATGATGAAGTATCACCTCGGCTGGCTGGACTCTGAAGGAGTGCAGACAGCAGCAGCGCCCCGCAATCTGGGGGCGCTGTGTCTGGCTTCGTCCGTCTCGCTGGGCGGCCCTGCTGAGCGTGCGCTTCCCACGGCTGCGGCCATTGAGCTGATACAGAACTTCTGCGAAATCCACGACGACATCCAGAGCGGCAAAGTTGGCCGAAACGACCGCGACTCGGTGTGGTGGAAGTGGGGGCCGGCGCAGGCGATAAACGCCGGAGACGGGATGCACGCCCTCGCACGACTGGCACTGTTCGGACTACGCGATCACGGAGTGGGATCCGAGGGGGTCTTCGAGGCAGTCAAGCTCCTGGACAACGCGGGCCTCGAGACCTGCGAGGGCAGGTTCGTCGATCTCGAAGCGCAGGAGCGACTTGACATGACCTCCAGTGCATACCTGAAGATGGCGTCCGCCAAGTCTGGATCGCTGTATGCCTGCGCCATGGAGTTCGGTGCGTTGGCCTGCGACGCGAGCTCGGAGGTGAAGAGCGCTTTGTCAACCTCAGGACGCAGCCTCGGCATTGCTGTGCAGATAGCGGAAGACCTCCGACAGCTCGCCTCGACCATGGATACGGAGTCCCCGCCGTCGGACGACTTCATGAACAAGAAGAAGCTCTACCCGGTGGTCAAGGCCTTCGAGATGGCGTCCGCTTCAGAGCGAAGAGCGCTGGGCGACCACTACTTCAAACGTGTCCTTGAACCGTCGGACGTTCGCAGCATCTCCGCAATCGTCAACGAGCTGGGAGCCGTCGACGAAGCCAGGGCAGAGATCGATCTTAGGCTTGCGGAAGCGTGCGAGACGGTGACAAGAGTCGCGGGCGCGGATTCTGAGGTCGAGAGCATCATGAGACTACTTGCCGGGGTAGGGTAGTGCGGCGAAAGCGAAGCCTCCTCGACTTGCGCTTGTCCCACGGCCAACGAGTGCTCCTGAGGACGGACTACAACGTCCCGTTTACGGACAGCACTCGGCAGATCTCCGAGGACCGGCGAATCTCGGAGTCGTTGCCCACGATACTGTTCCTGCTGGAGCGAGGCTGCCGCGTCATAGTCTGCTCGCACAGGGGCCGCCCCCACGGGATACCGGACGAAACCCTCTCCATGGCCCCAGTCGCCGACCGCCTCGCCGAGATGATCGGGCGTGAGGTCGATCTGTGGAAAGGCGACATCGACGAAGAGCTGGCCCGCGCCATCGGGCGTATGAGTCCAGGCGGCATTATGATGCTGGAAAACATTCGCTTTGACCCCGGAGAGGAGGCCAATGACCCCGAATTCGCCCGGAATCTCGCCCGACTTGCTGACGTCTATGTAAACGACGGTTTCGGCGTGGCTCACCGCAAGCACGCTTCGACCGTTGGCGTGACCGGTTTTCTACCCTCAGCCGCTGGGCTGTTGATGCAGAAAGAGATCGAAGCTCTCGAAAGTGTGTCCAACAGCCCCAGGCGTCCGTTTGCGATCGTCATTGGCGGAGCGAAAGTGTCTGACAAGATTCGCATCATAGACAACCTCGCCGACACTGCTGACATGGTCCTGATCGGCGGCGGAATGGTTTCTGCTTTCCTTGAAGCCCGCCGCACTCTCGATGTCGATTTGAACGATTCTCAACCTGAGGAGATCAGACTCGCGCGACGCGTACTGAGCCGCGCCGCATCCGGCGACTGCGAGGTTCTGCTGCCAACAGACGTGGTCGTCTGTGAAAGACTCGACGCGAACGCAACTGCCGTGACCGTTTCGGTCGACTCGATTCCGACCGGCTGCGTGATCGCGGACACTGGCCCCAGAACGGTGTCACAGTACGCCGAAAGGCTTTCCGAGGCTAGGATGGTGGTGTGGAACGGGCCAATGGGAGTCTTCGAGTGGCCTCAGTTCTCGAACGGGACGATCGGCTTGGCGAACGCGGTTTCCCGTATCGAAGGAGCGCACACGGTCACCGGAGGAGGATCGACCGCGGCCGCCGTTCGATCGCTGGGACTTGAGGCGAATTTCTCGCATGTCTCCACCGGAGGGGGGGCGGCGCTCGCGTACCTGGAAGGGCAGGACCTCCCAGGCATCGCCGCGCTGGACGACGCCCCGGACTGTGAATAGGATGAGCATGAGTCGAATCGCTCCCGCGAGTTCTCAGTGAGTTCCCAACGATGATCGACTTCCCGTACTTGAACGACATCTGTCGCCGCACCAGATCCCGCATTATCCTGCTTGTCGTGGACGGCCTCGGCGGACTTCCACACCCCCGAACGGGCATGACCGAGTTGGAGACCGCCGTCACTCCAAATCTCGACGCCATGGCCAGTCGAAGCGCCTGCGGCGTGACGACACCAGTCGCGCCCGGAATAACTCCCGGAAGCGGCCCCGGACACCTCGCGCTCTTTGGATATGACCCGCTCAAGTACGCCATCGGCCGCGGCGTACTCGAAGCGCTGGGCATTGGACTGGAGTTGGGTACTGACGACGTCGCTGTCAGGTGCAACTTCTGCACCGTCGACGCGAACGGGCTACTAACCGACCGTAGGGCAGGGCGAATACCCACCGCGGAGTCGGCCCCGCTCGTAGAGCAGCTTTCCGAAGTCTCCATACCCGGCGTCGAAGTCATCGTAGAGCCGGTTCAAGACTACCGCTTTGTCGTCGTCTTCAGAGGAGACAACCTCGGCGACGAAGTTCGGGATACTGACCCACAGCGTGTTGGAGTCAGTCCTCTGGAACCGGAAGCCGATTCCGAGTCCTCGGCGTCCACGGCCCGATGCGCTGCTGACTTCGTATCCGCGGCTAAGAACATTCTCGGCGCTAGAGAGACCGCCAACATGATTCTGATGAGGGGCTTCTCGAAGCTGCCAAGCTGGCCGCGTTTTCCGGACAGCTACAACCTCTCGGCAGGGGCAGTCGCCGCCTACCCGATGTACAGGGGAATCGCGAGCTTGGTTGGAATGACGGTTATCCCCACAGGAGACGACTTCGACGCCGAGCTGGACACCGTGTCCAGCCACCTCGACCAGTTCGAGTTCGTCTTCCTCCACTACAAGCCTGCCGACGCGGCAGGGGAGGACGGCGACTTTGACGCGAAGGTCCGCGCCCTGGAGGCTCTCGACGAGCGAATGCCCGCTCTTCGCGACCTGGGCGCCGACGTCACTGCTATTGCCGGCGACCACTCCACGCCTTCCACACTGGCTGCGCATAGTTGGCACCCCGTCCCTGTCATGATCCAATCCGCGATGTCGGCAGGGCAGGGGTCGGCGTGCTTCAATGAGCGAGACTGTCGAACCGGCTGGCTCGGCAGCCAACCCGCTACTTCTCTCATGTTTCAACTCATGGCGCACGCGAGTAAGCTGGACAAATTCGGCGCGTGATGCCCAAAATACGCTATAACTCACCAATTGAGATATGGAATAATGGAAACAATCACTATTGTCGGCAACTGGAAGATGAATACCACCCCGGATACGGCTGTCAGCCTCGCTTCCGGCATACGTGACCACCTCGAAGGTCAGAAAGTCGCCCAGATCAGGGCGATCCTGTGTCCACCATTCGTATCCCTCGAAAGAGTGGCAAGCGCGCTGGGTGGCTCTGATGTCTCCGTAGGGGCGCAAAATCTGCACTCCGAACCCAGCGGCCCATTCACCGGTGAAATATCCGCTGAAATGTTGCGAGGGCTTGCTGAATTCGTCATTGTCGGGCATTCAGAGCGCAGAACCCTGTTCGCAGAGTCGGACGATCTGATCGCCGCGAAGATAGAAGCGGCATCGGGCACAGGCCTGAAGCCCATCCTGTGCGTAGGCGAGACGCTGCAACAGAGAAGAGCGGGGAAAGCGCGCGAGACGGTTGAGCGTCAGACCGCTGAAGGACTATCCAAAGTCAATGACGTTTCCCAGACGATGGTTGCCTATGAGCCAGTGTGGGCGATAGGGACGGGCGAGGCGGCAACACCCGAGGTGGCCCAGGAGATGATGGCCGCGATCCGTTCCAGCCTGAGGTCGCGGTTCGGCAATCAGGCCGACTCGGTCCCGCTGCTCTACGGAGGAAGCGTCAATGCCGGAAACGTGCGACAGTTCACCAGCCAGCCGGACATTGACGGGGCGCTGGTCGGAGGCGCCAGCCTTTCAGTGGACTCCTTCACCGAGATAGTCCTGAACGCCTTGGGCTGACGTCACAAGAACAGTACTCTTTCTTTCCCATACCGGTAGGGTAGGGCAGTGGACGTCTGTAGATGCGAGTGTACAGGAACGGACCAGATCAGCTACCTCGCCGAGTCCGTCTCCACCCGGAATGGAGGGAGAGAATAGGACTGGCTCTGGGGATTAGTCAGCACGCGCCAGTCGAGGGTCGCGGGCGACAGTAGTCATCAGGAGTTCAGAGGTGGACGTAGGGAACTGCGAAGCCGGTGCCTTATCACTTGATCAGCTTGGTCAATCCAGATATCTCATTCAGACTGAAATGGCTGACTATAACGGTAATATATACAAACGGAAACGTAAAATATACTGCAATTATGCATGTTAGTCTGAGAAACAAGCCTTTCAACATACTCCCACCACGATCGGCTTTACTCATTTTCTCACCTGACGCCTCAAGAAACCGCTCCCCATGACCACACGAATCTCCCTGGGAAAGGCTATTTGAAGGCCTAATGAACCACACTGAATCAGCTCAGCGACCGCGAGTCCTGGCTATAATCGGCCCCACCGGGGTCGGCAAGACCGGCCTGGCGCTTCGGATTGGCGAACATGCGCCTATCGAGGTCGTTGGAGCCGACAGCCGCCAGGTGTTCAGACACATGGACATCGGGACCGCGAAACCGTCTCCCGGCCAGCTCGCTACGCTCCCTCATCGCCTGGTCAGCGTGGTCGATCCAGACTTCTCGTTCAGCCTCGGAGAGTTCGTTCCTAGATCAAAAGAAGCAATTAGAAACGTAAAATACATAGAAAAGATACCAGTAATCGTCGGAGGAACAGGGCAATACATCATGGCTCTTGTCGAGTCCTGGAACCTCCCGTCGGTGGCTCCGGACCCGGATCTTCGCCGCGAGCTGGAGAATCAGCTTCGATCAGACGGTGTCGGATCGCTGGTAAAACGCTTGGAGTCTCTGGACCCGCTGGCAGCCCGCGCCGTTGACACGATGAATCCACGCAGGCTGATCAGGGC
>JAKZVY010000233.1:0-4609 GCA_047515825.1 Dehalococcoidia bacterium | reverse complement strand
CCCTGAAGCCGTACTTGGTGTACTCGTGCTCTCCGGTCGCGACTGGGATGCTTGTGGCCGCCGCAACCCTGGCGAGGCCGTCGATGTCATCGGCCAAGACTGGCTCTTCGAACCATCCGACCTGGTAGCGCTCGAACTCCTTTGCCATGTAGATGGCCTGCTTGGGATAGTATCCGTTGTTTGCGTCGATGTAGATGGCGACGTCGTCGCCAACCGCGCGTCTGAACGCTTCCAGGCGCTGGATGTCCTCACGCTCCGACTGTCCGAAGTCCTTGCCCACCTTGATCTTGACCCGCTTGATGCCCTGGTCCACCCATCCCATCGCCTCGGCGATCAGCTCATCCACCGCGAAGTTTGTCCAGCCGCCCGATCCGTAAATGGGGACCGAGTCTCTGAACGGGCCGAGCAGCTTGAAGAGCGGAAGTCCGAGCGCCTTGGCCTTGAGGTCCCACAGCGCGATGTCGACAGCCGATAGCGCACAGAAGGCCAGACCCTTGCGACCGTAACCACGGACTCTCCAGAACATAGCGTCCCAAAGCCTCTCGGTGTCGAAGGGGTCCTGGCCGATCAGCAGGTCTTTGAGTCCATGCTCGATAACCTGACGCACGCCCGGGCTGGCCTGTCCGACTCCGAGACCTTCGACGCCCTCGTTGGTGTGTATGTGGACGAATAGCTGTGAGCGTCCTCCCGAACCGGGTGCCGGGGGCGGCATTGTCGCGTCCTGGACGGCGGGCACGTCGGGGTTGTGGAGTACGGTGGTAGTGACGTCGGTTATTCGCATGGCTGTCCTCTGCCTGGCTCGTGTAGGTGGCAGATATGGTACTTCAATGCGGGGGTACTGCCAAACGGCTGGAAAAAGAGAGGCCCGGAGTCCACACTCCGGGCCTGGTTTTTCACCGTTGGTCCCGCAAACCGAGTTTTGAGTCCTGGTGTGACCGCCCGGCCAGTCGGACTGGTTTCGTCCGGTGGCCGCGGCGTCTTGGCCTCGATCCATCTACACGCGGGCCGCAGGCTTTTCTCACCCCTGCCGGCCTTCTGAATCAACCTGGGCTAAACGCGCCAGGCGCCAGCAGGGGTTGTAGAAACACACTTCCATTCATGATTGGCAACGAACAATCGCAACTTCATCACGCCTCCTTTCTGGCTACCGTATAGATTGGGAAGCGGGTCGCTCCCTCATTTCCACGATAGCAAGAGAATGGGTGACTGTCAATCGGTTTTCAGGGGCCGCAGTCTATGTTAACTTAAGTAGAGCGAGCGTACGCTCGCCAAAAGCAGCCGGCTGACCGGGAACGGGTTTCTGATTCTGCAACACTTTGACTGTCTGTTGTGACGCTACGATGCCCTCATGCTGTTCGGTTTAACTTGGTGCAGAAGGGTTTCGTCATATACCTAGCCCATTCTCTCCAAGCCACTGAAGCAAAAGGAATCCTCTTCTCCTCGCTCAAGGAATGGACACCAATGTTTTCAGGAAATGCGCGGATAATCGGTACTAGACTACCGGGCAGCACACTTGGAGAGAGTCGTCATGCGATTGTTGCCTAACGTGCGTATTCCTGTATTTGGGTTGATGCCTTTTCTGACCCTGGCGGTCTTGGCCTGCGGCATCGTTGGCGATGGACAGCAGACTGGGCCTTTCAGGATCGGCGTGATGGAATCGCTCACGGGCCCCGGCGAGACTTACGGCACAGTGGCCAATCAGGCCAAGCAGATGGCCGCGGACGAGATCAACTCCGCGGGTGGCATCGATGGGCGCATGCTGGAGCTCGTGGTCGAGGACTCGAAATGCAGCGCAAAGGACGCAATTGCGGCGTACAACAAGCTGACCGACGTGGACGGGGTGAAGATCATCCTGGGGACATCATGCAGCAGCGCCATGCTTGGCGCCGCGCCGCTGGCGGAGGCCGACGGGGTGATCCTGTTCTCAGGACTGGCGAGCAACCCGGATATTGCCAACGCCGGCGACTACATCTTTCGCACCCAGATCAGCGATACGCAGGTGGGCATCGACACGGGAAACGCTCTGTGGGCGGACGAGGTCCGCGAGTTGGCTACCATCACCGAGGCGACCGACTACGCCGAGGGCGTGCGGCGCACCACAGTGGCCCAGTTCGAGAAACGCGGTGGCAGGGTTGCGGCCGAAGAGCGGTACGCATCCGATGTCACCGACTTCAGGTCGCTGCTGGCAAAGCTGTTCGCCACGAAACCGGATGCGCTCCATCTGGCGCCCCAGTCCGAGTTTGCCGCTGGCACCATCATCAAGCAGGCCCGCGAGATGGGCTACGAAGGCCCGATCTACGCCGAAACGGTCTCCGTGGGAACGACCGCCCTCGAAATCGCGGGCGACGCCGC
Source organism: Dehalococcoidia bacterium (assembly GCA_047515825.1). Taxonomy (GTDB): domain Bacteria; phylum Chloroflexota; class Dehalococcoidia; order Lucifugimonadales; family UBA1123; genus VXRN01. The sequence goes on along the minus strand of JAKZVY010000233.1, from coordinate 2,257 downwards.
CACGGGCATGAAGGCCATCACGGCCGACCTCGACCCCGACAACGAGAAGGCGCAGGAGGTCCTGGCCGACTTCGGGGAGCGTTACGAATACGTCACGCTTCCGTGGCATCTGGGTTCCGCGTATGACGACGTCTACATCGCGGCCGAGTGCCTCAAGCAGACCAACGACGACCAGGATGCGGACAGCTTCCGCGACTGTATGTACGAAATCACCTGGAGCGGCGCGATTGGAGACAACTACAGCTTCGACAGCGACGGCGAGGTCGTGGGTCTCTCCAGGGTAGTCGTGGAGGTGCTGCCAGCAGCGGAGCGGACCGCGGACAGAAAGTACAAAGTGCTAGGGCCGGCGCCAAAGCAGTAGGAGGACGACGAATCTATCTTGTTCTTTCTCTCCACGAGCCGACTATATAAGTACGCTTCGTCTGCGAGCGTCGATACTTTGGCAGGGGCGACACATACTACCCTGCTGAACCTGGATAGGCTAACATTGGGTGACTTTTCGTTGAATCGACGGGTGAGCAATGTTTACAGGGATTGTCGAGGAGGTCGGCCTCGTCGCTGAGGCGTCCGACACCGGGCTGCGCATCAGCGCCGGGGTAGTGATGGATGACCTGAAGGTGTCCGATAGTATCTGCGTAAATGGGGCGTGCCTGACTGTCACACAGGTCGAGGGGACGACGTTCACAGTCGACACGGTGCCTGAGACTCTGCGCCGGACGAACCTGGGTAAACTGGAGGTTGACGACCCTGTCAACCTCGAACGCCCCATGAAGTCGGACGGACGGTTTGGGGGCCATATTGTGCAGGGCCACGTGGACGGCACGGGAACGGTCGTCTCTATCGAGGCAGAAGGAGAAGCGCGCAACTTCACGTTCGAGGGGCCGGACAACGTGATGCGCTACGTGGTCGAGAAGGGATTCATAGCTGTGGACGGTGCCAGTCTCACAGTTGTAGACTGTGACTACCGCACATTCAGCGTGACGGTGATTCCCTACACACGGGAGCACACTGTGTTTGGAAGTCGAAGACCGGGCGATACGGTGAACCTTGAGGCTGACATCATCGCGAAGTACGTGGAGCGGTTGGCCACGGGTCCACGCCTGCCGATCGACACCGCGGACGAACTCTGACTCATCTCGGAAGGGTATTCGATGCCTACAGCAACCGTAGACGAAGCGATCGCTGACATCAGGGCTGGCAAGATGGTCATCATCGTGGACGATGAGGACCGTGAAAACGAAGGCGACCTTGCCATGGCGGCGGAGCAGATCACGCCCAGCGCCATCAACTTCATGGCGACTTATGGCCGTGGCCTCATCTGCGTTCCTATGCTTGGAGACCGGCTCGATCAGCTCCGCCTACCCATGATGACCCATGAGAACACCGCCCGACTCGGTACGGCTTTTACGGTCTCAGTGGACGTGCTGAACGGCGCTACTACCGGGATCTCCGCGTACGATAGAGCGGCCACCGTAAGGGCGCTCATCGATCCGCATACTCTCCCAGGAGACTTGGGTAAACCGGGCCATATATTCCCTCTGAGATACATGGGAGGCGGGGTGCTGAAGAGGGCGGGGCAGACCGAAGCTTCGGTGGACCTCACCCGAATGTCGGGGCAGTACCCGGCGGCCGTTATCTGCGAGATCATAAGGGACGACGGCAGGATGGCCCGAATGCCGGACCTCGAAAAGTTCGCCGGGCGGCACGATCTGAAGATAGTGACTGTCGCGGACGTCATCACCTACCGGCGGGACCATGAGAAGCTCATCGAAAGGGTCGCAGAAGCTCGACTGCCGACCGAGCACGGCGAATTTGAGATCGTCGCGTATCGCAGCGTGGTCGATCCGAACGAGCACATAGCGCTCGTGAAGGGCGACATAAGCAAGGAACAGCCCACTCTTGTGAGGGTCCACTCCGAGTGCCTGACGGGCGACGTCTTCGGTAGCGTTCGCTGCGATTGCGGCGACCAGATGGAGCTGGCTCTCCAGGCCATTGAGCGTGAGGGGACAGGCATCTTTCTGTACATGCGCCAAGAGGGTAGGGGAATAGGGCTTGTCAACAAGATCAAGGCTTACGCACTTCAAGACGATGGCCTCGACACCGTCGAAGCGAACGTCGCGCTGGGCTTCGCTCCAGACCCGAGACAGTACGGCGTCGGGGCGCAGATACTCATCGACCTTGGCGTGAAGAAGATGCGTCTGCTGACCAACAACCCGCAGAAGCGCGCTGGCCTCGAGGGGTTCGAGCTTGAGATTGT
>JAKZVY010000232.1:0-2946 GCA_047515825.1 Dehalococcoidia bacterium | reverse complement strand
GCTCGTTCGAGGTGAACCCGGCCACGGGCAAGCCGTTCGAGGACAAGCCAGTAGGGGCGGAGGCGCAGAGCGTCGGGGACTGAGGGCAAACCAACCCACAACTCAGACGCGTCGAGTCAAGGTCATTCGGCACAATCCGCCTTCTCTCATCGAGTCTGCACGTCGTGATCTAACCCTTCTGCACATACTGACGCGCGACGTCATGGTCGTTGGATACGTAGCCGTGGTGTTCCAGAAACTCCAGGACGCTTCCGTACTGACTCTTGATTACTTTATGTAACGCTTTCTGATCGTGTCCCTGTGAGAAGGCTGAACCCCGGTTGAGTTCACTACCGCATCCACACTTGCATTCTCCTGGCGGAGGTAACTCAGTATCCGATGTGATCCCGTTCGTTGGGTGAGGCTTCACCGCATCGAGTCTGTCCCCCATCCAGTCTTCAGCAAGATCCAAATCGTACTGCACTTGCATACCGGTCCAGAGCTCTGCCGAGGTGCCGAAGTATCGGGACAGCAACAACGCTGTCTCGGCGGTAATGGGCTGCTTGCCGCGGACTATGGCACGAACCAATTGAGCATCTGCGCCGATTGCTTTGGCCAGTTGATGGTGACCGATGCCAAGGGGCATCAGGAATTCTTCGTTTAGAATTTCTCCTGGATGTATTGGGGGCAACTTCTCGGAATCTATCACAGTGTGACTCCCTTCTATCGGTGGTAGTCAACTATCTCAACATCAAAGGCGTCGCCTTTGTCCCAGACAAAGCAGATCCGCCACTGATCATTGATTCTGATGCTGTGCTGACCGTAGCGGTCACCAGTAAGTGATTCCAGTCTATTTCCGGGTGTGACTCGTAGATCGCGTAGAGTCCGCGCTCGATTCAGCAACACGAGCTTCGTGTGTGCCCGTCGGATAATGTCTTGAGGAAATTCCCGCACACGTTGCCGCGCAGCCACCGCCTCCGTGCTCCGATTGCGAAAGCTCCTGATCACAGACTTATGTTAGCCCGTCGCTCGATTGGCGGCAACTGCCATCAACTAGGGGCGCTCTCGATACGTGCCCGTGATGCTGTAGGGAGAATCTGTGCCTGCTGAGAGTACTTTGTGCCTTCAGAGTATCCGGCCTACCTCGGCAGGCGTTTGAGCTGGTCCACGATGTCCAGGCCGACCCTCTCGCTCCACGCCGCCAAGAGTTGGTTGGTCACCGGTCCGGGAACTTCATCTCCAATTTGGCGGTTGTCCACACGTCCGACGGGGAGGATGCAGAAGGGTGTGCTGGTGAAGAAGGCCTCGTCCGCGGTGTAGAGGTCGTAGGGCTGGAGGTCGTCCTCGATTGCAGGTATTCCGAGCGTGTCGGCGATTTCGAGCGCGGTCATTCGGGATATGCCCTGGAGCGTACTCGTGTCCCTGGGCGTTCGCAGCGTACCGTCGGTGACTATCATAAAGTTCGCGCCCGTGCCCTCGCTGACGTTGCCGTCGGTGTCCAGCAGTAGCGGCAGAGCGTCCGGATCGACATCCTGCGCCTCTAGCTCGGCCAGCACGAAGTTCATCCGGCTGTAATGCTTCACCTTGGGGTCGAGGCTCTCAGGCGAGTAGGCGCGGGTCTTGGGGATGACGGCGTGTGCGCCAACATCGTAGGTCGGCGCCCACCTGGGCGAGCCCAACGGAGATATCCAGATCGAGACGTTTGGCGGCGACCCGCGCCGGCCGCTGCCTCCGGTGACTATCTGCGTGATCATGTAGTCGTCGTTCAGGCTGCTCCTGACCTCCTCGTTGCGGGCCACGACCTCGAGCGTCTGCCGCTCCATTTCTGCTATCGACATGCCAGGGTCGAGACGAACGTACTTGAGCGACCGGTACAGTCTGACCAGGTGGTCTCGCAACCTGAACACGGCGCCATTGAACGTCCTAGACGTGTCGAACACCACGTCTCCGAGCTTGAAACCGCGGTCATTCATGCTGATCGTGGCTTTGTCCTAGTCGACGTATTCGCCGTTGAGCCAGATCTGGTAGTCCATGTTCATCGCTCGTTGTACCCCTTTATACTTATGTCCTCACCCGATCGAACAGGGATTCCCTGATACCGTCAATCAGACCTTCGAGCCGCGCTAGGCGTCGATCCATGTCCGAGATACTGTCAATGAGACCTTCGAGCCGCGCTAGGCGTGACTCCATGTCCGACACGCGATTTTCCAAACTGGATACGCGGTCTTCCAAACGCTCCAAACGCTTGTTAAGCATGTTGAACATTGTGAAGTTCAGCGCCGCCAATGCGATGCCGACGGTGATGATGCCGATCAACTCGGGTGTCATGTCTATTCCTCCTAGGGTCTTACCGCACGCTTTGGGCGCTGGGCGAGCTTGTGCAGCATGGGCTGGGCCAGCTTGACGAAGCGGCAGGCGAGCGAGCGGGTGTCGCGTGGGTCTATCAGGTCGACCACGTCGCCCTTGTAGGCGGCCCTGAACGGAGAGCGGAACTTGAGCAGCCGGTTTTCGATCATCTCCCGGTGCGCTTCTGGGTCGGGCGCATTTTCGATCTCGCGCCGGTAGGCCGCGGCGACGCCGCCTTCGATGGGGATGCCGCCCCACTCGCCGGCGGGCCAGCCGAATCGCAAGTTCAGCCCGTTGGGGTGGCCGAGGCTGTGGGGCGCGTCGGCGGCCACACCGTATGCCTTGCGTACGTTGAACTCGATCTTGGGTACGTCGGCCTCGGCGCTGGCGATCAGCGCCCGCACTCCGCGACGCATCGTCGCCTTGCGCTCTGCGTGCGAGCCGAGCATGAAGCCGGGCATATCCAGGAATATGACGACGGGTAGATTGAACGCGTCGCACAGATCGACGAAGTGGGCGTACTTCTCGGCTGCCCAGCCGTCCATAGCTCCGGCCAGCGAGCGCGGGTCGCTGCCGACGACGCCGACGCTGTACCCATCGAGCCGCGCGAATCCGGTGATG
>JAKZVY010000231.1:0-4716 GCA_047515825.1 Dehalococcoidia bacterium | reverse complement strand
AGCTCCATGCCACTGAGGTCGCCAACATGGTTGCCTACGAAGGCGTTCAGATGCACGGGGGCTACGGATACATCAGGGAGACGCCGGTGGAGCGGTTCGCGCGAGACTACCGGCTCTGGACCATCGCCGCCGGCTCGTCCGAGATCATGCGTGAGATCATATCCAGGCGGGTACTCGGCAACACGTCGTAGAGACATCCTTAGTCCAGTGTCTCCCTGGCATGGGCAAGCGGGACTCGATTCGATGCGCGATAGTCCTCCAGGGTCCACCCAGGAGGCTTGTCTGGACGCATTTGACGAGTACTCGGCCTTGTCCATATTTGGGGCCGATGCTACAATCGAGATTGTAGACCTGCCCCCTTCTCCTACACTCCGCAGTAGCTCAGTGGTAGAGCGGTCGGCTGTTAACCGATTAGTCGCAGGTTCGAATCCTGCCTGCGGAGCCAACTCCGCCCAATGACCACTCAGAAGCTTCAGCAGGCTCTCAGGCCACCCTGGCCACGCATAGCGACTCATCGACGAACCACAGCCCCTGGTACTTTTGCAGAACTCGCGAAGTCACATCTATGTAGTCGCCCTGGATCATCGCTGGCCTGAGCCGTTCGTCCTCTATCTGAGCGACATATGTTGCGGCATTCCAAGCTGCCAGCACCGTCGATGTGCTGATGTTGGTTTCCAGTTCGGAAGGCGGCAACCGCAATTCATAGCGGAACTGTGCCCGGGAATCGGGATAGCTCAGATACCGGAGTTCTGGATGGCTGTCCCTAAGCTGTGAGCTCAGTTCTCTAAGCAGTTCCTGACGAGGCGTGGGGAAGGGGTCCTCGCCAGGCCAGACTCCACGAATTATCTCCATCCCCGGGTCCTTTCCGGTGGATTGAATGACGACCATACACCCCCCGGGAGCCAGGGAGCGCGCCAGGGGAGCAAGTACGTTCCTGACTTTGACCTTCGCTGTCGCCCTGGCCCTAAAGGGTTGGGCGGCGAGTACGAGGTCGTATTCGTGGTGTGTGGCTCCTTTCCGAGGGATGACCGGTTCCAACGGCCATTCGTGGTCTTTGCGAAATATCACCAGGACCGAGGGGTTTACGTAGAGGGGATTGCCAGTGCGCTCGCTCGGGGTTGTCTTCCACCAGTCCTGAACAAGTCGGTCCAGGTCCCTGATCTGTTCATCGAATTCGAAAGCCGTGCTGCCTTCGAGGGGCACCTCCAGCCAGTTGAGACGTGCCTGCATCGCATTCGATCTGGGACGGAGCAAAGGGGCTTCGGAGTAGAGCATATTAGTCAGCACCAGGACGGTGAGCGGATGTTCATAGAACCTGTCGGCCATCTTCTCCAAGCTGATACGGATGTCCTCCTGGCTAATCTCCTTACCAACGATTCGAAAGGGGACCGTGGGGTATTGGCGGTGGAGGTCTCTCATCAGGCGTGTTAGAACGGTCGCATCGCCCATACCGGCGTCAAAGATGCGTAAAGCTGGTGGCACCGGCTGGAGCCCTCGGATGTCCATGGCGACGCGTTCGGCGACTACCTGTTTCTCACTGCAGGTGCTCACGAAGAGGAGGTATTTCTCACGGTTATCGTAGAACCGGAAATGGCGTTCGTAGGTATCAGACATTCTGGACCCTGCTATGCCGCAGCATTTACGAGTTACTTTTCGCAAACTCGCGTTGATAGGATGCACCAATCAGCCAGTCCGTGTCGACACACCTACACTCTCTAACGAGACCAACCGGTCTTCACCGAGCGGGGCGGCTGGGCCAACGGTCCCTCTGGTATCCTGACCCTGTACTTGGCCTGGACGTAGCCACATCCGAGCCGTTCTAATACGCTCAGCAGCACAAGGAAATTCATCTAAGCGCCGGTATGGGCGCGGTGTCGCACGTACGCTCTTGCCAGGCTCGGAGGCGTGCGGCAAGATCTCGGACCCGGTCGCCCTGGGTCGGGTCGTCGAAGCGATTAGTCATCTCGTAGGGGTCGGCGTTCAGGTCGTAGAGTTCGGCACGGTCGCCGGGTACCAAGTTCAGCTTCCAGCCGTCGCCGGAGACGATGGTCCGTCCTGGCGCAAGGCAGATCTCCCGAAGCCGCTCCCGCGGCAGCAGCCCACTGTCCCATCCGATCGTCCGGTTGTTGGGCCCATTCCACTGGATGACGACGTCGTTCCCCTCCAGAGTCCGACCTCCTCTAAGCACCGGCGCTAGGCTCTCGCCCTCTAGCTCGGGAGGAATCGGCTGGCTCAGCAGGTCCAGCAAGGTAGGGACCAAGTCGATCTGGCTCACCGGACCACTGAGGAGCTCTTGGTCTTTACTCAGCCATGGGACGTGGATGATAAGAGGCACCTTCGCCGACTCCTCGTACATGGTGTTCTTGTGCAGCATGTAATGGTCGCCCAGCATGTCACCGTGCTCGCTGGTGAAGACGACGATCGTGTTCTCCGCCTGGCCGCTTTCCTCCAGGGCCTCTAGGATCATCCCTACACCTTGGTCGACGAGCGTGACGCTTCCGAAGTAGCGTGCGCGGACCTCGCGCCAGGCAGCCTCCGCGCTGAAGTCCAGCGGGTCGCGCACGTTGCCGTGTCTAGCGCCGCTGGCATAGTACTCCGCCCTTGTCCGGTGGAGGAAGGACGCGCTCTCCGCCGGCTTCTTGAGGAACGCGGGCCCGGTTGCCAGATTGTCGCGTGGATAGAGGTCGTCTGGGGTCTCGCCGTACTCGTGCGGGTCCAGGAAGTTGACGTAGAGGACGAAGGGCCGGTCCGCGTTCTCCTTGATAAAGCGGGACCCCTCTCGACCCAGCCAGATCGACTTCTTGTGCTCCATCGGCAACCTGGCCGCCATCGGCCGGCCGAAGACCGGGGCGCCGCCTATCTCCTCGTCAGGCTCGTAGCCGTGGGACAGCAGATGGTGGTAGTAGTCGCTGAACCGCTCCAGGTACTTCCCTTCCGTGAACCATCTACGGTAGGTGTCCTCCATGCTCACCCACCGCTCGAAGCCGTGTTGGGGCACGACCTCGTCCCCGAGGTGCCACTTGCCGTAGTAGCCGCACCGGTAGTCTGGCGATACCATCTCGGCAATGGTCTTTGTCTCAGGCTTGAGGGGTATGTTGTTCTCGGTGCAGCCGTTAGTGTGAGGATAGAGCCCCGTCATAATGGAGGAGCGGGCGGGAGTGCACACCGGCTGGGTGACGTAGGATCGCTCGAAGACGAAGCTGCGCCGGGCCAGTCCATTGAGGTTAGGCGCCTGGACGACGGTGTTGCCGTAACACTCCAGGGTATCGGCCCGCTGCTCGTCGGTGAAGAGGAACAGCAGGTTGCATTTTCGCTCCACGTGTGCTCCTACTTTCTGCCGTACTAGCCCACGGGCTGGAGCCAGAGAACACGAACAGGATGCGGAGTCTTCAGTCTCCGTCGGGTAACGGCGCGGTGCCGCTGGTACGCTCCTGCCAGGCTCGGAGGCGGTCCTGGTGGTCCGGGTCGTCGAAAAGGTTGACCTGCTCGTAGGGGTCGGAGTTCAGGTCGTAGAGCTCGCACTGGTCCTCGGCCGAGAGGTTCAGCTATTTGTGGTATCCGTCCATAGTGCGTGTCGATTGCTTCGCAAGTGCGATGTTGCCTCTTTGTCCGTGATACGTACCCAGGCGGTGGGAGCGCTGACGACCTTGCGACATCGGGAAGACCGGTCCGCACAGAGCTGCGGAAGACCGGCCGCTCATACGAGCCGCGCAGCCGGTCCGGCGGCGGGACGTGGGCGCGCAGGCCCCGGCCATGTCCGGCATTGACAACAGAACCAGTCTCTCCATCGTATCACGCCACCACCAGATATGAGCGACCAAGGTAACTGTTCAGGATTGATGAGACGGATGTGCCTGCTTCGATTTGGCAGACTGTCCAACGCGTAGCGGCGTCCCTTCTGGACGCCCATTGTCGCCGCAGATAGTGAGATTCTTCGTGATTCTCTGATAGCTTCCGACGCCTGTATAGGCGGGCTCACGTCTAAACTGCCCTAAAGACTCCTAGTGGGTTGCAATCTCAGGGCCGATGTCGTAAAGTGGTACCGGAATGAGTACGTAAGTCTTTGTCAAGGGGTTAGGGGAGGTACAGGAATGGAGTACACCGGTAGGCTGACAAACACCTTCGTCAAGCTAGTCGAGCGGCCAGGGCGATATGGTGACGCACGTGGAGGATTTGGGTTGAGTCTCCTGGTGAAGCCGAGGACTAAGGGCGGCTTCACCAGGGCATTCTCTCAACGGTTGCGGATCTACGATAAGGTCTACAGCATCGGGCTCGGGGCCTATCCGCGTGTCACTCTCGAGGAGGCTCGGGAGGCGGCTCTATTGAACGCCCGGACCGTGGACAAGGGCGGCGATCCACGCCGACCGGTCAAGAGCAGGGCCCCGACTTTCGAGCAGGCCGCCGAGCAGGTCATCGCCTCAATGTCGACCGCGTGGAAGGATGGCGGGAAGACTCGGAAGGACTGGGAGTCGAAGCTCCAGGACTACGCCTATCCCCTGCTCCGCAACAGGCATGTTAACCTGATCGACACGGCTGAGGTATTCGAGGTCCTTCGCCCGATCTGGTCGACCAAGCGGCCGTCTGCCGAGAAGGTTCGCCGGCGCATCGGAGCCGTCATGACGTGGGCGGTAGCTCAAGGATACAGGACAGACAACCCCGTCGACGCGGTCAAGGTTCTGCTGCCGAAGGGCGGGGCCAAGACGACACACTTCGAGG
>JAKZVY010000230.1:0-3774 GCA_047515825.1 Dehalococcoidia bacterium | reverse complement strand
ACATGGGTCACCTCGAGGCCGGACCCCTTCAGAATCCCGGCCAGATGTGCCAGAACGTCGATTCCTCCGCCCAGCCAGTCGGCGGCCTCATCAACGCCGCTGCTGACCTCATGCTCCTTGGTCACGTCCACGTGCCAGTAGCGGGCGTTGCCGCCAGAGTCCCGAATCGTCCTGAGCGTGGATTCGGCGTCGGAGTCGTTGACGTCGAACAACGCGACGCGCCCGCCTTCCGCAGCGATTCGGATTGCGGTGGCGCGGCCTATGCCGGTTGATCCCCCTGTAACGAGCACACGTTTCCCACTAAGATTCACCGTGATTCTCTCCCGTCTGATTGTCCCACTCGATACCTGCTATCGACGCGTACTTCTGGTACTCGACCGCGGCGTCAGCGTAGCGCTCCGGCGGCAGGTGCTCGATGAGCACGTGACCCGTAGGACACACGCGCTGCATGCCCTGGAGAAACGTCACATGGGCCAGCATGCCCGAGCCGATCTCTGCCTCCTCAAACCGCACCATGAGCTGATCAATGACCGTGAAGTCCTTGGCGTGCGCGCCGAGCGTGAATTCTCCGGTCAGGTCGAAGAACTCGGCGAGAAAACGGGGCGTGTCGTAGGCGTCTTCCAGACCGCCGATGAAGTTCACCGGGTCCTGGTTGAATCCCAGCGCCGGCGATCCGACGGCTTCGATGAAGTCCCGCACGCGGCGAGCGGAATAGAGCGGAGAGACGGCGCCGCCTTCCACCGCGACCATCACACCCTGGTCTTGCGCCGCCCGGCAGAGCTTCCGCGCGGAGTCCACCAGCCTGTCGAACACCTCATCGCCCCGATTGCCCGGATGTGGTAGCCATGGCCCATTCGGGTTCAGGCTGCCCGGTCGCAGGTACGTGTTCGGCGAGCCAAGCTGGGCCGTGAGTCCACACATGCGCCTTGCGAACTCGATGGCGGTCTCCCGCTCGCCATGGTCCGGGCTCACCAGTCCGCCGCCATAGGCGCCATTGGTCTGACCTACCAAGACTCCTGCCTCCTCGAACATCTCCTTCAGCCGGGCGATGTCCTGCGACGTCATAGAGACCGGGTCTTGAACGATTACGTTCAGCGCTCCGAACCCCTCGCCTGCGACCTCCGCCAGCAATTCCGGGGTAATGTTTCGCCAATCTCCGGGTATTCGTCCCGCAGCCCCTAGCAGCATGTTCTCATCTCCGGTTGCGCGTACAAGAATGGATCGACCATCCAGTTTAGGTGGGCTGTCGGCGAAGATATCAGGTTGGTGTCGCCTTCGAAAAGTGAGTCAGGAAGGTTAAAGCCGGCATTACTTGACATAATCTTTATAGGGCGAACCAACGCGGGGAGGTCGAAACCGTCAGCGAGTGTTGCACATCCCACTGAAGCTCGCCAAATACGCCACTTCCCTACCCTGTACACCATTCACGCGTTCCCTTCCCGACGACCGATCTACCCCCGCTGCCCTGACGACTTCCACCGCCATTTTAGACGTCCGCACAGATCCAGAGAATGTCATCCGGGCAGGAATCGATAGCACCCAGTCGACCGGTTAAGATGCGATGGTCCATGTGGTTCCGATAGGATAGGGAATCGCTTGGCTGACTGCGGTCATGAACCATCGGCGATGTCCTTGGTTCATAGACTTGCGGTGCTACAATGTCTCTACAGCAAGGAGGCGGGCGGGACCAGTTGGGGAACGAAAGCGAGGTTACCGCATGACGGACTGGAGTGAGTGTCCAGCAGTTGAGAGCGTGCCCGGCAGGCTGAGCGGAGCCTGGGTCTTTACCGACACTAGGCTGCCGGTATCCTCCCTGTTCGAGAACCTTGAGAGCGGCGCCACCGTCGGGGAATTCATGGAATGGTACCAGCCGGTGGATGAGTGGAAGGTGAAAGCTGTCCTTCAGCACGCGGCCAATTCCCTGAAAGCGCCCGTGCCCGTGAGCAGCCTTGAAGATACTCTTTGATCACGGAACACCCGCGCCCCTTAGGCGATATCTCCAGGGGCACTCGATCGATACGGCAGCTGAAATGGGGTGGGAGACCCTTGGCAACGGCGACCTGATCGACAGGGCTGAACAGGAGGGCTATGAAGTCCTGATCACCACCGACCAGAGCATGAGGTATCAGCAGAATCTCGCGGACAGAAGAATCGCGATCGTGGTTCTGCTCAAGACGGCATGGCCCTACGTCCAGCTCCGGACAGAAGACATCCGGGCCGTCCTGGACGAGATGCAGCCAGGAGAACTCAGAGAGGTCCCGATATGATGAACCATGGGGGCACGAGTAGCTTTAAGACAGAGTGAGACGATTCCTGACGCAAGGCCGGTGCTCTACGCACTGGGGTCCAGGACGCGGCCCACGAACAGGATCGCGCCCGTCGCACCGTCCCGTATTAGAAAGATGAACGGACGGTCCACTATCACCTCAACCGGAGGGCCTGGCGCCCCGCTCTCCAGTATGACTATCGCCGCGGTGGCCGCGGCGGCCTCGGTCCCCTCCTCATCCACCGCCACGAACGCCCTGTGAATGACGTCCGAGATTACGAGACATGGGACGTCTCCCGCCGCACACGACCTGCCATCCATGCCCGAGAAGTCGGCTCCTAGTGGATCAAAGGCGTTGGACATACCCATGGTGCTGAGCGTATCTACGAGGTCGAGCTTCGACTCGAACTCGAACTTCGGCATCGTCAGCACGACGTGTCTGGTCTCGAGGTCCTCAATGATCTGTACCATGAGCTCGTCGTCCAGAGAGTCCTCGAACGCCCCGAAGCTCCCGGAGTCCGGAAGCAGGATGGTCATGGACATTCTGCCGAGCACATACTGCAGGTCTACCGCCTGGTAGCCGTCCCCGCTGGCGTAGCTCGTCTTATCTGTCCGATTCATCATCGGTACGGCGACCGCCTCCCCGTCGAGCTGGTGGAAGTCTGTGGGACTCGGCATCGCACTGAATTTGAGCAGCCACGCCGCGTTGAAGTAGATGCGTTGGTGAGGACCAGCGCCGTTGGCTGATCATCGAACTTCCCCGGGGGTATCAGGTCTACGATCCTGTTCTCGGTCTCGTCGGCCACCCAGTCGTTGATCCTGAGTCGCGACTCCTCCGGCTGTCCCACAAAGTCCGTCGGCCTCACGCCGGCGCCGTAGTTCTGGGCGGCCACGTTGATGAATTCGTCCAGGAACCGGTAGTCTCGTTGTCCCCATAGGGCATTCGCGATGTACAGCCGGAAAGCGGCGGGATCGTTGTCGTTCGCTCCGCCACCGCGGGAGTCGAGGTCTAGGAACAGGGTGTTGAACGCCGGGTGGAGCGTGTCCTGCGGCAGCCGAAAATGGAGGGTGTCGGACATCTGCTGCTCGGTCTCGCCTCTGGCGCCGGCGTACGTCATCCCCAGAGCGATCGAGATACTGTACGGCGAGTAGAACAGGTTCCCGTCATCCTCACTGAGCGTCCGGTACAGGTCGAATGCGAATGCGCTGTTGCCGCGCACCAACTCCTCAACCGAGGCTTCAGTGGCCGCTGGCTCCGCCCTCTCCGGCGAGGCATCGCCGCAGCCAATCGGGGCCAGCGACACCAGTGCCATGAACGTGGTCAGCACTATGATCGAACTTGAGAACAACATGAAATACTCCCAGACGGAACGGGAAATGTACCCCATGACATCAGGACGCTCCCACGCCCCAAATGGTTCCCCCTGCCCGATGCGCCGGCGAACTCAGCAGCCTGGTGATACTGCCGTATGAGGAAGGCAACTGGCTCCAACCTCAGAACCTGATCC
>JAKZVY010000229.1:0-15128 GCA_047515825.1 Dehalococcoidia bacterium | reverse complement strand
CTTTCAGGCTCCACTCAAAGTTCCACACCGCATGTGGGACGGTTACCCACCCAAGTCTGCCTGGTCTTGGTCTATCCATTCGTGTACTCTCAGTTCTTCCATCAGTCTTGACCACTCCTGAAGTTTTTGTACTCCTTCTAGGATAAGTCCAAAACTGGTGGCGCCTACTAATCTGACACAGGCTCTCACGCTGCCAGTTGGGGGACTCTCAGGATTGGAAGCGGGTTGTGGGCATGGGCTTTTAGAGAGTAGTGTATGATTCCGCGACGATGACGACGCTTCACACCTTTGGATGAAACCAGAATGACGATAGCTATTCTCTGGACACAGCTTGGCATTGCGGCGGCCGTGATACTGGGAGCCTCCCTGTTTCTGGCCAAGTCGGCAGACGTCATCGCGATCAAGACTGGGCTTGGCCGGACCTTCGTCGGCGTGGTCCTGCTTGCGACTGCGACTTCTCTCCCCGAGCTGGGTACTGGAATAAGCGCCGTGTCCTTCGTCGGCGAGCCGGACCTTGCCGTCGGCGGAGCGTTCGGCAGCAACCTGTTCAACCTGCTGATAATCGGCCTGATGGATGTCTTTTGGTGGAACCGCTATCTCCTGAACCACGTGGGCATGTCCTCCGTCGTTCTGGGAGCGCTGGGTATCGCGATCATCGCGCTTGGCGGCGTGGCCGTCCTCCTGCACGATATGACGACCTTTCTCGACGCATGGCCCGTCAGCCCCCTGTCGATTGTGCTGGTCGTAGGCTTCGCCGTCGCGATGTATTTCATCTACCTGTTCGGGCGGACACAGGACTCCGGTGACGACAGAACGGCGGACGGAGCGCCTGGGCGCTACGCCTCGGAGCGGCTTCCACTTCACTTCGCGATATACACGTTCGCGGCCCTGGTGGTGGTCAGCGGGGCAGTCTGGCTCTCGTTTGTGGGCGACAAGCTGGCGATCGAGATGGGCTGGCAGGCCAGCTTCATGGGTACGCAGTTCCTAGCTGCCGCAACCTCTCTCCCCGAGCTTTCTACATCCTTCGCGGCCCTGCGCATCGCTGCCCCGGAGCTTGCGATCACCAACCTGCTCGGCAGCAACCTGTTCAACATGGGATTCATCCTCTTCCTGGACGACGTGGCGTACACCGGAGGCCCAATCTGGGGCGCCATCTCGCCGATACATGCCCTTACGGGCTTCATCGCGATAATTATGACGGCCATCGTCGTTCTCGCCGTCGTCACCCGCCCCAGAAAGGACCGGCCTGGGTTCGGTACCGTTGAGTCGGCACTCCTGATCGGGGTGTACGCCGTCGCGAGCGTCATCGTGTTCGCACTTGGGTAGCGGGCCCTGGGTCGTATCACACGGTAGCAGTCTACGGAAGAGTCCTTACCGATCTCTTTTCTTCACCCCGACCGCGTGAGTTCGAGCCGTGGCGATGTAGGCGTCGGGGTGCTGTGCCCATTCAAGCAGGGCGGCTCGGATCGAATTGAGCTCTTCATCAGTCGTGATGCCCAGATCTACCGACTCGCGGAACAGCGGGATGTTGTCCATCCACGTGATGTAGCCTTCTACTGACGAGGCGATGGACTCGGCTTCGGTGGTGTTTCCCATGCTGGCTATGAACTCGACGACGTCAAATCCGGCTTCTGTCATGTACGAACTGAGGAAGCGGCCGCGGTTGAGCGATCCTCCAATGCGGTTGAACCCACCCTCGAACAGTTCGAAGAACCTTGTGAACTCAGGGCACTCAGGCACGATGAAGGGGAACGACCACTCGGTCTTGACGACCGCCGCCAGCCCATCCGGTCTGACGACACGACGTACCTCCCTCAGTGCCCGAACCGGATCTGACAGGTGCTCAGTGACCGAGCTAGAGAAGACAACGTCGAATTCATCGTTTTCGAAGGGGATCTCGCAAATGTTGGCGACTTTGAAATCGACGTTTTGAACGGCGCTCTGGTCGGCAAGTCGTCGCGCCCGTTCGATCATCGTTGGTTCCAAGTCGATGCCGACGGCTCGCCCGGGTGCGACCGCTGTGGCAAGCCCGAGGGTGATCGTGCCAGGCCCGCAGCCGCAGTCGAGGATCCTCATGCCGGACGACAGGCGCGGCATGAGGAAGTCGGCGGCCTGACGCGCTTCACGGCTCATGTAGCCCGCCTGCACCTCGGCAGAGTCGTATCCGTAAAACGATCTTCCAGCGTACTCCGGACCTGATGGTAGATTCAGGCTCAAGGTGGTGCTCCCCTGCGTCGTCTCACATCCGGTGATGGGGCTGCCTGCCAGTTTCAGTCCGCTCCGATTCAGAATGGCATCGGAGGGCCTGTCTTCAGCTTATCCCCAGCTCTTCGCGGAGGTCGTTGACCGATTGAGTGCGGCTGCGGCTTGGTCTGCCCTGACGTAGGCCAATGGGAAGGTTTTGGACTTCGGGCGTGACCTTTACCGAGACGAACACGGGGCCGGTCTCTTGCATGATGTCACCGACGCTCGTCGCGAACTCTTCGAGGTCGTCGAAATTGTGAGTCGAGGCATACCCCGCGCCCTTTGCCATTAGCGCGTAGTCGATCTCCTGCGAGTTGGGTACGGGTTGCCCCCCAGTCGTCGCGTAGCATTCGTTATCCAGAACGAAGTGGTAGAAGTTCGCAGGCTTCTTCCCCGCGATGGTCGCGAGCGCCCCAAGGTTCATCAGAAGCGACCCCTCGGCGTCGAAGAGAACGACCTTCTCATCCGGCAGTCCGAGCGCGAGCCCGAGCGCGGCGGACGTCGTCTGTCCCATTGCCCCGCCCAGCGAAATGTCTCGCCGCTCGTTCGTGCTGAAGTCCCGCCAGTGGGCGCCGGCCGTACCGGTGGGCGCGACTATAGCGTCGCCGCGGTGTTCCTGGAATGCTTTGAATACGTCTGCTGCGTCGATCAAGGTGGACTCCTTTGACAGGTTCGAGTTTTAGATGCGTTGGACTATCTGTTGAAGCCGTGGTACTCATCGCCGACCAGAACCGCGACTGGCCCGTTGGTCGTCCGGGCCTCCTCGAAGGCTATAGATATCCGGTCACCGTCTTCGTTCTGCTCCACGAGGTAGTAGTTGATGCCAAATGCGTTCAGGAACGGCTCGGTGTACTTGGCGACCGAATCCCTGATGACGCCGCGCCGCGTCCAGCCGCGGTAGCCGACCACCATGACCAGCGGGAAGCCCGCGTCCAGCGCCATGCCGCGGATCGAGTCGCCAGACTCCATCATCCCGGTGTTCTGGATCAGCACGACCGGCACTTTCCCCGCGATGTTCAGGCCGTACGCCGTGCCGTAGGCCTCGCCCTCGCGCGACACCGGAACGATGTCCAGCCAGTCCTGGCCCTCCATCAGCTCGTAAAGGTAGTTGGTCTCACTGTCTGGAATTGTCACGACGTGGGTGACGCCGTTCTTCCTGAACTCCTCGATCAGAGTCTCAGGTCTGAGGATTGCGGCTTGTTGATGTACCACTGATCGGCCTCCGTTCTTGTTGCTCAGAGCTTACTAGTCTCGGTTGAGTTGATTATATTACTTTTGCTCTACCTCGTGCGCGGCGGGAGGGTTTCTGCCGCCTAGACCTCTCGGATTTCACTCTGGCTATCGGAGTGGGGACACGGCGAGACGGTTGACCATTCCCAGTACGACAGCCACTGCCTGTGCCATCGGTTCACGTTCCAGTCGCTGAATGGTGTCCTCGGGCGAGTTGATGTAGGTATGATCGTCGGCGAACAGGAACACCGCGTCCATACCCGCATATAGGAACGGCAAGTGGTCTGACCCGTGCGCGTCAGGGTCCTCTTGGACTACAAGTTCGATACCGGAGGCATCGGCAGACTCCAGCGAGATTCTCCACAGTCGCTCGGAGCCGAGCACGCTGATGTCTCCGGCGCCGACTGAGTCGATGTTGATCATTGCCATGATACGCGATCTTTCATGCAGCCTCAGTTTCCAGACGTAGTGATAGCTGCCGTTGAGTCCGGTCTCTTCCGCGCCGAACAGGATGAACCTCAAGTCGAAGGGCATCTCGTCGTCCGCCAGCTCTTGGGCCACGACGCTGACAACCGCAACCCCGCTGCCGTTGTCGTTAGCTCCGGATGAATCCGGCGTAGTGTCGAAGTGCGCGCCTATTATCAGAACCTGGTCGCCTTTGATGTCGTTGTTCAGCTCGGCAATCACGTTTCTTGACGGCTCCGCGTAGAAGTAAGACCTAGACACCTCGACGCTCATGTGCTTTCCTGCGTTCAGAGCCTCGATCAGCGCCAGGCCCTGGTTGCGGGTAATCCCAACGGCAGGTATCGGGACATCCCGGATTACCCGCTCCCAGAAGTACTTGTCGCCCGGGACGTTGTTGAACACCACGGCGGCGACCGCTCCGGCTTCGGCGGCGAGGTCCACCTTCTCAGACAGGGGGAATCCGCCTCGTTCGATAAGGACGATCTTCCCGACAAGGTCCAGCCCGTCAATTTCCTCCCGTGTCCCCCGTGCCGCGTGGATCAGAGGTCCCATGACCGCGCTATCAGCCTGTCTCGCAGTGAGGGACGTGGGGTCCAGGGGCAGCGTGTAGAACACTGTGTTGTACTGGTCGTTGTGGTACGTGTACTCCACCTCGTAGGGGTACACGGTGTCTGGCGTGAGTACACTAAAGTCGGTGACGTAGAAAAGGCTGGTATCAGGAGCGTCGAATTCTTGAAGTTCGACCTCGTAGCCCCACTCCTCGAACTCGTCGGCCAGGAAAAGCGCCGCGTCCAGCTCCTGATCTGTCGCGCTCTGCCGAGGGCTCAGGTCTTCAGCCAGCATCACTGCCGTCTGCCATACCCGGTCGCTGAACGTCTCCGCACGCGGGACGGGCAACTGTGTCGGAGTTGCGACAGAGGTAAGTGCAACTGCGGTGGGTACGGCGGTACTTGTAGGAATGGGGGTCGAGGTGGATGCGACCGCTGTTGGTATGGCGGTGTATGTAGGAAGCGGAGTCGGCGTGAATATGACAGTCGTGGGTACGGCGGTGTGTGTAGGAATGGGCGTCGAGATGGATGCGACCGTCGTGGGTACGGCGGTGTATGTAGGAAGCGGAGTCGGCGAGGATACGACCCCAATCATGCCATCAGTCTGTGGCTGCGCACCTCTCTGTGCCCCACCGCAGGCTGCCAAGATCAACCAGATTATCGCGGCTGCCGCCAACAGCGTGGATGATTTCAGATTCAAAATAGACCTCATAGACCTCGTCGTTCGGGCTAACACCCAAACCCGCGGCCTCTGTCGAGGAGCCGGCGGGAATTCCACATTGTAGTCGGCGCTGCCCAAATCCCACTAGTGCAACCTGTCACAAAATTGACACCCTTAAAATCCAACTGATATATTCGAGAGGTGCCAGAACGCAAGTAAAGCTGTCGGTTGCAGCATTGATACTCGAAAAGCGCACAGTCTCAGCAATTGCCCACTGATCATCGAGATAATGCCATGCCCGCCAGAGCTTCCTCTGGAGGGCTGTCATGTTTTTCGATCCCCAGCTTAAACTGGGTGAACGTCTCTAGTCCCGACCGATTCGATCAGGCGCCGGAGTGCGCCATACGGATTGTGAGGGTCATGAATCTCAGGGAGTCCTGAATGAAGAAGACCGATTTCGTAGTCCGGTTCGCAGGAGAGGGAGGACAGGGTGTGGTGACGTCCGCTGAGGGCTTTGCTCAGGCAAACGCCCAGGTCGGATACCACGTTCAGACCTTCTCCACCTTCCCGTCACAGATTCGGGGAGGCCCCACCTGGACGCAGACCCGCGTCTCCACCGAGCCTGTCCTCAGCTCAGGTGACGAGCTAGACGTGCTGGTTGCCTTCAACGAATACGCCTACGAGGCCCACCGCGATGAAGTCGCGGAGACCGGTGTCATCATCTACAACTCCGAGGAGTTCGAGCTGGAGCCGGATGGCAAGAGCTTCGGAATGCCGTTCGACGAGTTGGCCCGCTCTACCGGCAACACCAGGGCGGCGAATATGGTCGTCATGGGCGCGCTGGCCTACCTCGTGGGTATACGTCAGCAGATCCTGGAGGACTTCGTCACCAAGCGATTCACACGCGGGCGCCCCAACGACCAGCAGATCATCGAGTCGAACCACCAGGCGCTGAGCCTTGGCCGCATCGAGGCCGAGAAGAGCGGTTTCGACTTGGGCGAGCTGGCCGACTCGATTCCCCCGGAAGGCGAGCAGGTCCTCATCAACGGCAACGTCGCGCTCGGTCTGGGGGCGATGGTTGCGGGCGTGGACGTGTACGTCGGATATCCTATCTCGCCGGCCACCTCGCTGCTTGTGTGGATGGAGAGCAACCTGCCGAAGCCGGGCAAGTTCGCGTACCAAGCAACATCTGAGATCGAGTCGATCACGAGCATCGTCGGCGCCGGATTCGCGGGCAAGAAGGCGATGACGGCCACCGCGGGCCCCGGGTTCTCCCTTATGAGTGAGGGCCTCGGCCTGGCGTGGATGGCCGAGATCCCGCTGGTCGTGGCTGACATCCAGCGCGGCGGCCCGTCGACCGGCCTGCCGACGAAGACGGAGCAGTCAGACCTAATGACGGCGATGTATCCCGGACACGGGGACATGCGGCTGCCGGTGATTGCTCCGGGTACGGTGGCGGAGTGCTTCTACGCCGCCATCCACGCGTTCAACTGGGCTGAGCGGTACCAGGGTCCGGTGGTAATCCTCAGCGAGCACATGCTGTCTGAGCGCAACCAGAACATCCCTAAGCCGGATCTGGCAAAGGTAGCAGTCGAAGGCCGCAAGACCTATATGGGAACCAACGGGTATCATCGATACGAGAGTTGGGAGCTCTCCCCGATGCCGATACCCGGAGGCCCCGGCTCATACGTGGCGAACGGCTCCGAGCACGACGGCATGGGCGACACCACGCACAGGCCGGAGCGCCACATACAGATGACCACGCGCCGCTTCAGCAAGCTGGAGCTTCTCAACGACGGGACGTACGAGAGCGAGAACACGGACGCCACTGTAGCGGTCATGCCCTGGGGCGGCTCGAAAGGCCCGACGCTCGGAGCGTGGCGTGAGCTCACCGCCGCGGGCGCGGACATAGGCTGGTACTACACCATGTTCCTCAACCCTCTTCCCGATGGACTCGTCGATGAGCTGCGCGCCAAGGACCTGGTGATCGTGCCAGAGCTAAACTTCATGGGCCAGTTCTCGTCATATCTGAGGTCCCTCGGAATCAACGCGGAGTCGATCACCCAGATAACAGGACTGCCCTTCAAAGTGAAGGACCTGATTCAAGCAATCTCTGACAAAGCCGGAATAGAGCAGAAGGAGAGTGTAACAGCATGACGACCAAGAACCCGGAGTACGATTTCAAGTGGTGCCCGGGATGCGGTGACTTCGGCGTTAGACGCGCCCTCGAAGGCGCGATCCAGCGCCGCGTAATCGAGACCGAGACTCCAATGGAAAGCAACGTGATAGTCGCCGGCATCGGATGCTCCGGCAACATGGTGCATATGATGGAGAGTGACGAGCAGCCCTATGGGTTCCATGGTATCCACGGCAGGACGCTGCCGATCGCGATGGGCGTGAAGATGGGCCGTCCTGACCTCAACGTGGTGATTGTGGCCGGAGACGGGGACTTCCTCGGAATCGGCTTCGAGCACATCGCGCCGCAGGCCGCCCGCAACCTGGACGTGACCGCCGTCATCATGGACAACGGAGTGTACGGCCTGACAAAGGGCCAGAGCTCCCCGACGACCGACCTCGGGGTCGTCACAAGCTCCACGCCCTTCGGCAAGGCAGAGGCGAAGCTCAACCCGTTCCAGATGTATCTCAGCATGGGCGTGACCTACGTGGCTTCGACGATGTCCAGCCAGGTGCGTCCGATGACGCAGATGATGGTGGACGCCATGGAGCATCCGGGCTTTGCGATCGTCCACATCCAGTCGCCTTGCACGGAGTACAACAACACGTACGACGTCCTCAAGGGCAATCCCCGCAAGGGAATCCCAGGACTGGCCTTCGATATTCCGGACGACTATGACGAGACGGACACGCAGTCGGCGTTCGAGATCGCGTCGACAAAGGGCGTGCCACTTGGGGTCATCTACAAGGACACTGACCGACCCACGTTCGACCAGCGCATCGACGAAATATCCGAAAAGGCGCCGGGCAGGGACGTTTCCGCGCTTCTCAACAGCTACGCGATATAGCTGAGCTCCGCCACCAGCATTTCTAGGGCGAGCTGATCGTCGAGGGGCTTGGTCTTCAGAGCGAGGTCTGTCTCTACGAGTTGACTGTGAACGTGAGCGAGGTACTCGAACGATAGCCGCCGCTCTTGCTGGAGAGTCTTGTTCAGCACCCATCCCGAGAGCCTGAGACGGCGTCCGATCTCCTCCTGAGACAGTCCCTGAGCCTTCATGTCTTTCGCCATGAGCAGCAGTCGAACCTGGCGCGCGATCATCGTCATGACGTAGGCGGCGGGCGCGCCGTCTTCCATGATCCGACGGAGCATTCTGAGGGCGACGCCGGTGCGCCGGTCGATGATCGCGTCCACGGTCTGGAAGATGTTGGCCTCGCGCACGTAGGCGACCATCTGGCGTACGTCTTCGACTCCCACCGGCGTCCCGTCGGCGTACAGGGAGAGCTTTCTTAGCTCCGAGTCTATCAGCCGGGGCTGTCTGCCGACCGCTTCGGCGAGCATTGCGGCTGCGCGAGGTTCGATGCGTACTCCGATTGTGTTTGCGCGGCGCGTTATCCATCCCGGCATATCGCGCTCTCTCGGCAGGGGGAACTCCCGGACCTGAGAGATCGGCGTCAGCTTTCGCAGTAGCGGATTGCTCCTCGACAGACCGCTGTCGACGAACGCCAGCTCGGTGGTTGGCGGAAGCGAGTCGAGCTGATTTACGAACTCTGTCCACACTTTGAGCGGATCGTTGTTGGAGGCGCCGCGGCTTCTGGACGGGCCGCGGCGCTCGAAAGTAGACAGCAGTCCTTTGACGACGACGACCCTGTGATCTGACATGAAGGGCGCGGTGAACGCGGCGGCCGCGACGGCGTTGGGAACGAGGCCGTCGGCGTCCAGGGGAGTGTAGTTCACGTCGCGCAGGTCATCGGGTCCCGCGCTTTTCGCGAGATCGGTCAGCGCCTCATCGACGCTGACGACGTCTTCTCCATAGACTAAGTGAATCACGTTACGATGATGTTAACACCAGTGAATTTGCTTGTTCATTATAGATTGCGCCCTACTACCAAGGGACAGGCGGGTTTGAAACCCGCCCCTACGGTTTGGTAATTCACGGTGTACTCACAGCGAAATGGCATAGGTTGAAGCGGTGCTACTCCATGACGCGGAGGGTGGATGGGACGTCCATCCGGCGAAGCCTGAGCACCATGAGGAGCGGGGCGATGGCGACGGCGAGTACGCTCACCGCTATGACCAGGGCTAGGCCGAGCGGATTGAACGCGATTTCCATGGACAGCTCTGGGAATGTGTTCGGCATGAGAACAATCACGACCCACTGGAGCATCAGGTAACCGGCTACCAGTCCCATGATCGTCGCTATCACTCCGAGCACCGCATTTTCGAGCATCGTCATGCCCAATACTGTGCGAACCGGCAGACCGTAGGCGAACATGGTGGCGGTTTCCCGGCGGCGCTCGTCGAGGTTGATACTCGCCGTGTTGTAGGCGATCAGCAGCGCCAGCAGCACTACCGCCGCAAGAATGAAGGCCAGAATGCCGGTGTACTGTTCGAACTGGTCCCTGAACACGTCGGACGAGGCCGTCGCCTTCTGTACCGATCCGACGCCGGGAAGTCCGAACACCTCCTTTTTGAGCTCGCCGACCGTCACACCCGCGGTTGGCTGGGCCTGTATGACGTTAGCCATTCCCCCGATCCCGATCTCCTCGCCGTGCTCGAAGTCCATGTAAACGCCGATTCTCATAGGATGCACGTGGACCCCGGCCACGCTAAGCTCGGATTCGCTGAGACTGAACACACCTTGGTCTGTGACGACCGGGTGGCGCAGTGTTACGACGTCACCGGGGCCGACGTCGAGGGCTTTGGCGGCGCCCCTGGCTATCACGACCCCAGGCGACTGACCGTAGAGGCCGCCTTCCTCTATGGTAGGAAGCCACAGGCTGCTCTCGAAGTCCATGATCTGCAACAGCACCTCGAACGACTCGTCGTCGCCGTTGGAGATCAGACCGCCCACCCTCAGCATCGTCTCGGCGTCGGCGGCTCCCGGCGCATCGAGCACTCTCCTGACTATCTCAGATTCCTGCGGATAGACTGTGTCCAAGGCGATTTCGACCCTGTCCGGCGTGGCGCCGGCGGTCTCGGCTCCGATACGGTCTATGGTATCTATGAACGAGTCGAGCATCCCCACGACAGTGACCATGATTCCGACGATGGCGCCGATCGCCAAGGCGGTCAGCAGCGTGCGCTGGGGCGCTCTGGCCACGTTCCGGAACGGTATCTGTATCAGCGTTCGTCCCGGTATGCTCAGGGCGGACAGCAGCCGAGGCATTCCTCCCGACCGTTGGGCGAGATGTCCGGTCCTTATCGCGTCCGCGGGCGCGACCCTGACGCCGCCCCACACGGGTATCGCGGTTGCCAGGAACGGCACTAGGAAGCCGATTGCGGCGGCGATGCCGAACACGCCGAACTGGAAGGGCGTACGCCACGCGGGAAGCGGCAGAAAGTCTTCCAGGTAGCTGCTCAGCGCCTCGGCTATCCCGATACCCATCGGTATCCCGAACACGACGCCCAGCAGCGCCACCTGGGCGCTGAAGAGCAGCGGTCTCAGGGCCACCATGATGGTCGGCACGCCGAGCGCCATAGCTATGCCGATCTCCCGGCGCTGCGAGTCCACGATCCGGCTGGTGAGGTTGAACGCGGCAAAGACCGCGCCGCCGAAGAGTGCGACCGCGAGGACGGAGTTGAACTGCTGGTCGCCCTCGACGTCCTCGATCATCAGCCTGATCGACGGATCATCAAGTCTCCTTGTGACCGTTCCGCCGAGCTGCTCGAAACGCTCTTCGAGCGCGCTAAAGAGCGCGTCCTCATCCGCTCCGGGCGACAGCCTCAGGACGAGGTCGTTCACCTTCCGGTCCATGCCGGTTAGCTGCTGCGCCGTCTCTATCGACGTGAAGACGGCGGCGAAGTTGGCCTGGGCGAGAAGTCCGCCCTCCGGCGTGACGACCAAGAAGTATTCGGGCGAGAGCGTCTGCCCAACGTACGTGACCGGCACCGCGCCCGACAGGGATGCCGATCCCTCGGCCGGGAGGTTGTAGAACCGGGCGAAGTTGTGCTCCAGCGCGACGACGTTCGTCCCGGCGTCGGCGGCTCCGAGGCTTCTGCCGACCCTGGTGTGCAGCGAATTCACGTGAGGTCCGCCGTCGGTGAGATCGACGCCGATGAGCCGACCCGGGACTAGGATCGCATCGCTATCGTCGGTCTCGATGGAAACCTGCGTGGGCAGTATGAGGCGCTCCTCGGCGACGTCCACCGCGCCGCCCGCGACCTCGCCGAGGGCGGCGAGCAGCACGCCGCCCTCCACGAAGCTGCCGGCGCCGAGGTCTACGCGCAGGTCGAACGTGTTGACCGCCTCGTAGCTGGCTTCATTGGACAATCCGCGCCAAACGTTCATGCTTCGGAGGCCGGAGAAGAACGCGGTGCCGAACGCGATAACGATGGCGATGGCGGCAACCTGCATCCACCTTGAACGCAGGTCTCGCCACGACCATCTGAGCCAGATCATGAATGTCCTCGTGGTGGTTGGGGGTGTGCTCGTTTCGTTGTGGTGATTCTATCATGGTGGGGGGTTTCGAGTTTTTAGTTTTTGGTGGGTGTCCACGAAGGGCACTAAGGGCGCTAAGGGGGCCACCGCCCCACCCCTCTGGATTCCGGCCTGCGCCGGAATCACCATGGCCTTGCGAAGGCCACATAAGCAGGATGAAATTGGGTTGGCGCCGGTCGGTACAACTAGGGCGGTAGTCATTGGTGCCGCGAGTCCGTGCCGGAATCTGCCTGGGTGGCTGACAGGCATATAAGAATGTTGCCCCGCTCCTGCGGTGAGCACGCATAGCAAAGTATTGAGATGGATAGAGCTACCCACCGGCCGGCAAGCCTGAGGAGGCCTATGCGAGTCGTAGATGATAGATGCTGTGGACTGGATGTACATAAGAAGTCGGTGGTCGCTTGTGTGATGACTCCTGAGTCCCAGGATACGAGGACGTTTGGCACAACCACCCGACAGCTTCTGGAGTTGTCGGACTGGCTTCGGGAGCGCCGAGTCACCCACGTCGCCATGGAGAGCACAGGGGTCTACTGGAAGCCGATCGTCAACCTGATGGAGGACGAGTTCAGCGTCTGGGTGGTCAACGCCCGTCATATCAGGACGGTGCCTGGTCGCAAGACCGACGTCAAGGACGCTGAGTGGATAGCCGACCTTCTCAGGCATGGTCTGCTCAGGCCCAGCTTCATTCCCGAACGTCCTCAGCGTGAATTGCGGGAGTTGGCGCGATACCGGCGGAGCTTGGTGCAGAAGCGATCGCGAGAGGCGAACAGGATACAGAAGGTACTTGAGGGGGCCAACATCAAGTTGGGATCGGTGTCCTCGGCACTTCCGGATTCCACCACACCGAGTACCGCGCGTGAACTCCGAGAAGCCTGCCGATGCTCCCCGTGTCGATCAGCTCTTTCATCTTCTGGTGGTAGGCGTTGAACCGCTTCATAGTGGCGTGGCCGAGTATGACGCCGTTTTCGCGGCAGACGCGGACCATCTCCTCCGCCTGCTCAACGCTGGTGGCCATTGGCTTTTCGCTTAGCACGTGCTTTCCGGCCCGCCAGGGCTCAAAGGTGCCCTTGACACAACTTTCACTCCCTATGCTACACTACATATGAGAACAATTGAACATGCCAGGCGCATCACACACGACCTCTAGCTGCTTTCCCATCTCTCCTCTCTGGAGGCGTGGACGGCGCTCGCTCTGGAATCATTGAAGAAGACAAGCCCGCCTTCTTCGCGTCCACCACGAAATACCCGGCAATCCAAAGACCCCGGCACACTCGACATTATCACGAAGCGCAATATACCACGCCCCTCTCGGCGCCAAAACCCTCCAAAGCATGTCCTGAGCCTGTCGAAGGAAGCCGAAGTCAGTGCAGGAAGTGCAGAAAGTGCAGGTATTTTAGAAAAATTCTCGAACGCTCCATTGTATTCTCAGAAACGATACTCCATGCTCGTGAGATTTCGCCACTCCCGGCGGTCATCCACATAATTGGGGCAGTTCGACCAACCTGCTGACCAGCGTCTTCTACTCAGGTTAGATGCGATTGCCCTGGCCCTGGTGTCATAGCTCTTTACTTAGGGATAGCATAGACTCTATTATATGGGCCGAAGTCGTCGGAGGGGCGCTTCGGCCCGTGTTCTGTTCCGGCGACGGTCCCAATTTACAGTCTCATGGAGGACCTACGCATGGCCACCTGGACACCGGACCCGACATTCTACGCGTCGCCCAAGGCGGCCATGGAAGCGCCCCGGGAAGACCTGGCATACGTCGCCATCGTCAACACTAACGGGTCGCCGGACGCGCTCGGCGTGATGGATGTCAACCCTGAGTCCACCGAATACGGCAGCGTCGTGGGCCGGATGGACCTTCCCACCTCTGGAGATGAGCTGCACCACTTCGGATGGAACGCCTGCAGCGCGGCGCTGTGCCCAAACATGCCGCATCCGCACGTGGAGCGGCGCTACCTGCTGCTGGGTGGGCTGCGCTCGTCGAACATCTACGTTGTGGACACCAAGGCCGATCCGCGGAATCCGACCATCAGCAAGACAATAGAGGCGGAAGAGTTCCAGAAGAAGACGGGATACAGCCGCCCGCACACCGTACACTGCGGCCCGGACGCTATCTACATGAGCGCGCTTGGGGCGCCCGACGGCGACGGGCCGGGCGGCATTTTCGTCCTCGACCATGAGACATTCGAGGTCAAGGGCGCGTGGGAGGCGGACAGGGGACCGCAGACGCTCGCATACGATTTCTGGTGGCACCTCAACCACGACACGATGATCACCAGCGAGTGGGGCACGCCCAAGATGGTCGAGTCGGGCGTCGTCCCTGAGATGCTGCTGAGCAGGAAGTACGGCCACAACATCCACGTCTGGGACCTACGCAGCCGCAAGCACGTCCAGGCGCTCGATCTTGGGTCTGAGAACCAGATGGCGCTGGAGCTTCGACCGGTACACAACCCCAGGGAGGCCTACGGATTCGTGGGGGTCGTCACCAACATCGAAAACCTGTCCGGCTCAGTCTGGACATGGTACCGCGACAACGGCTCATGGAACGTGCGCAAGGTCATCCAGATCGATGCCGAGCCGGCTGACGCCGAGTTGCTGCCGCCGCTGCTCCAGGGCTTCGGCGCGGTGCCGCCGCTGATAACCGACATCAACCTGTCGCTCGATGACAGGTTCCTCTACGTCTCCTGTTGGGGGACCGGGGAGCTGCGCCGGTACGACGTATCGGACTCGTTCAACCCGGAGCTGGTCGGCTCGGTGCACTTGGGAGGGATCGTCAGGAAGGCGGCCCACCCCAACGGCCAGGAAGTGAACGGCGGGCCTCAGATGGTCGAGATCAGCCGGGACGGGCAGCGGCTCTATCTGACCAACTCGCTCTACCTCGCATGGGACGCCCAGTTCTATCCTGAGGGCATTCGCGGCTGGACGGCGAAGATCGACGCCAACCCGGACGGCGGAATCTCGGTCGACCCGGACTTCCTGGTGGACTTTGGCGAGGAGCGTCCGCACCAGATCAGGCTGCAGGGCGGCGACTCGTCTTCGGACACCTTCTGCTATCCCGATTAGCGCGAGAGCTGCGCGGCGGAAGTCATGAGCTCAGGCGAACTGTGGCCCTGGATTACGCTGGCGGCGCTGGGCGCGTATCACGGCATCAACCCGGCCATGGGCTGGCTGTTCGCGGTGGCGCTGGGACTCCAGGAGCGCAGCCGGGGCGCGGTGTTCAGTGCGTTCCCGCCCATCGCGCTGGGCCATGCCGCGTCCGTGGCGCTCGTGGTCGGCGTGGTCGTCATCGGGCGCACCGTCGTCTCCATCGACGCGCTCAAGATCGTGGGATGCGTCGTCCTGGTCGGCTTCGGGATTTACAAG
>JAKZVY010000228.1:0-3545 GCA_047515825.1 Dehalococcoidia bacterium | reverse complement strand
TGGCTACTCCCTCAGTAGGTTTCGCACTATGATCAGCCGCTGTATCTCAGACGTCCCCTCGTATATCTCCGTCACCTTGGCGTCGCGGTAGTACCTTTCGACGTTGGTCGGAGCGAAGTAGCCGGACCCGCCGTGCATCTGAACGGCCTTGTCGGCGCACTCGACCGCAACGCGGGAGCAGTACAGCTTCGCCATTGACGCCTCGGTCACAAATGGCCTGCCCTCGTCCCTCAGCGTTGCCGCCTTGAGAGTAATCAGGCGGGCGGCTTCGATATTGGTCGCCATCTCGACCAGATACCACTGTAGCCCCTGAAACTCCGCCAGCTTCCGTCCGAACGCCTCCCGCTCCTTCACATAGCCAAGCGCGGCGTCGTAGGCCGCCTGCGCGATACCGACACACTGCGCCGCTATCGCCATTCGACTCGCGTTCAGCACCTCCATGGTCATCCTGAACCCATCGCCCTCGCCGCCCATCCGGTTCTCATCCGTCACAGGGCAGTCGTCGAACACCACCTCAGCGACCGACGATGCCCTGATCCCCATCTTGCCATGCAGCGGGTTAATTGTGATGCCTGGAGAGTCACGCTCCACTATGAACGTGTTCACCCCTCTCGACCCCAAGCTCCTGTCCTGGGTAGCCATCACCACCATCGTGCTCGACTCTTCGGCGTTTGTGATGAACGTCTTAGTCCCGTTCAACAGGTAGCCCCCATTGGATCGGGTCCCCATGGTCTGCATTGCGGCAGCGTCCGACCCCGATCCAGGCTCGGTCAGCGCGAACGCTCCGATCTTCGTCCCGTTCACGAGAGGGGGCACGAACTCCCGCTTTTGGCCCTCAGTGCCGAACATCTGGATGTACTGCGTACACAGGGACAGGTGGGCGCCGAGCACCGTAGCGGTGGCCGCGCACGCCCTCGCGATCTCCTCGACCGCGACCACTAGTTGCCGTGTCGTTCCGCCGCTGCCTCCGTACTCCTCGTCGATCCCCAGACCCAGGATTCCAAGCTCTGCCAGCCCCCGCACGTTCTCCCACGGGAACTCGGCGGCCTGGTCATATCCCGCGGCCCGTGGCGCGATCTCAGAATCCGCAAACTCCCGGACCGTGTTGCGGAGCATCATCTCTTCTTCTGTCAGCAGCAGCTCGGGCATGTCTGAAGCTCCGTGACTGATCTTTTGCGAGCGTGATTGCAGGTTTTTTCGATTACGAGGCGAATCTGAAGACCTGCATCGCAACGACCTCATCCGACTCCGCCTCTCCATGAATCATCGAGCGAACCCTCTCCACAGTCTCACGGCTGAAAGCTTGCTCACCGCAGCGGGAGCACACCGTTGCGGGAGCGCCGCTGACCAGCACATATCGCCCATCTATTTGAAAGACCTCATCCACCAACTCCTCGTAGCTCTCTTCGGCAAGGCATACTGGGCACGCTGGCATATCTATCTCCGAAACGGACGTCTAGGCCGGTCTGGGGCCATACTCATTGTCGTCGGCGCTTTCCATCACCATGAAGACAATCAGGACGATCAGGCCCACCAACGGTACAAGTCCGATCAAAATCCACCAGCCACTTCGACCAGTATCATGCAGTCGCCGAACTGTCACTGCCAGCGAAGGTATCAATGTCGCGAGAGCGTACAGCCAGTACACGACAAGGAACAACTGGCCGACCGCCAAAAACAGCGCATACAGCACTGAAAAGATAATGGCCTGCGCCAGCATAAACAGCCAATACTCGGAGCGCTTTGCTCGTCCATCGAATAAGGCATACTTCTGTAGGACTTCCACGTACGGCACTGTGTTACCTCCTAAAGTAACTCTCTCAGGGTGTTGATCGATACCGTCAACGTCAGAACGGCGAGATCTCCCGCTGCTCGCCGAACACTTTGCGAAACACGTCCGAAATCTCTCCGACGGTCGCGTACGCTTCCACACACTCCAGTATGGCGGGCATGGTGTTGTCCGTCCCGCGCGCCACATCTTCCAGCTTGGTCAGCGCGGCATTTGCGGCAGTGTCGTCCCTGTCCCGTTTCACGGCGGACAGGCGCTCCAGCTGTTTTCGAGTTTCCGCCTGGTCGATGGTCTGGAGCTTTTCGATCGGCGGAGTGGGAGACTGGAACCGGTTGACCCCCACCACGGTCCGCTCCTGGGAATCGACCTGCCGCTGGTGCTGGAACGCGCTCTCGTGGATCTCCGACACCTGGTATCCCCTGTCCAACGCCGCCAGCGCGCCCCCCATACCGTCGATCCGACCGATGTACTCGAACGCCTTCCCTTCGACCTCGTCCGTCATGTTTTCGACGTAGTACGACCCGGCCAGCGGGTCCACCGTATCAGCGACCCCCATCTCGTAAGCGAGGATCTGCTGCGTCCTTAGCGATAGCTGGACCGAGTCTTCGGTCGGCAGGGCCAGCGCCTCGTCCTTGGAGTTGACGTGCAGCGACTGAGTTCCTCCCAGCACTGCCGCGAGTGCCTGGATGGTGGTACGCACCACGTTGTTGTCAGGTTGCTGAGCCGTTAGAGTCACGCCTGCCGTCTGAGTATGAAAGCGGCACGTCCATGATCTCGGGTTCTCCGCCCCAAACCGCTCCCGCATGATCTTCGCCCACATCCGCCTCGCGGCCCTGAACTTCGCCACCTCCTCGAACAGGTGACTCTGGGCCACGAAGAAGAAGCTCAGCCGCGGAGCGAAGGCGTCCACGTCCAGTCCGGCGTCCACTGCGGCCTGAACGTAGGCGATCGCGTTCGAGAACGTAAACGCCAGCTCCTGTGCGGCTGTCGCTCCCGCCTCAGCCATGTGGTACCCGCTGATGCTGATCGTGTTCCATCTCGGAACATTCTCCGAGCAGTAGGCGAACGTGTCAGTAACTAGGCGCATCGACGGGCGTGGCGGGTAGATGTACGTCCCTCGCGCTATGTACTCCTTGAGTATGTCGTTCTGAATCGTCCCGTTCAGCCTGTCCGGACTGACTCCCTGCTTCTTTCCCACCGCGATGTAAAGCGCCAACAGGACCGACGCTGTCGCGTTGATGGTCATCGACGTGCTCACCCTATCCAGCGGTATGCCGTCGAACAGCACCTCCATATCCGCCAAGCTGCTTATCGGGACGCCCGTCCGTCCAACCTCGCCCTGCGCCATGGGATGGTCTGAGTCGTATCCGGTCTGCGTCGGAAGGTCGAAGGCGACGCTCAGCCCGGTCTGCCCCTGTTCGAGCAGGTATCTGTATCGCCGGTTGGACTCCTCCGGCGATGCCAGGCCCGCGTACTGACGCATCGTCCACAGTCGGCCCCGGTACATCGTCGGCTGCACGCCCCGCGTGTACGGATACTCCCCCGGGTACCCCAGGCTCTCGTCATAGTCCGACCCTTCACAGTCTTCGGGGGTGTACAGGACATCCTCGACGATCCCGGAACCCGTCTCGAAACGCTCCTGCCGTTCGCCGAACCGCTTGAGCACAGGGCCGAGAGTGGAATCTACCCACTCCCGCTTGCTGTCACTCGGCATCGTCGTTATCCCTCCGCACTCCTATTGGCTCACTATCTGAAG
>JAKZVY010000227.1:0-9534 GCA_047515825.1 Dehalococcoidia bacterium | reverse complement strand
TCCTGGCACAGCGTCGTTCACACAGATAACCGACGTCGCTTCTCGCAGAGTCGGATACTGCATCGGCGGCATACTGATCGTGCTGGCGTTCCTGCCCAAGGCGTCCAGACTGCTCAGTTCTATTCCAGGTCCAGTAATGACCGGATACCTAATCCTGATCACCGGGACTCTGTTTGTCGATGGCGCGCGGACGGTTATCCAGACCGAAGAGAACAGGGAGAAGGTTGTGGTTGCGGGGATTTGCTTCTGGATCGGCGCGGCTTTTCAGTTCGGGCTGTTCAATCTGCCAAATCTTGGCGCGGTGTGGGAGGCGCTGTTCAAGAGCGGCGTCACAACCGGAGGCTTCGCGGCGATAGTGATGATTCTCTACCTGGAGCTGACAAACCCGCGGCGCATGAGATTTAAGTCGCGGCTCCACATCGACGCCCTGCCGGAGCTCAATGAGTTTATCGCTAGATTCGCCACTCGCAGAGGCTGGGACACTGACATGAAGGATAGGCTGAGCGCAGTTGCGGAAGAGACTCTCCTGACGCTGGCCCCGCTGGATCTGGGTCTGAGTCTGGATTCAGAAGGAAACGATGATTCCGGTGAAGAACGGCGCCTGATCGTTGTCGCGTCCAGCGATGGCCCGGTGGCCGAACTGGAATTTATCGACGGAGGAGACGAAGAGAACATAGAGGACAGGGTCCGGCAGCTCCAGCAGTACGACGAGGAGACCCCTCCGGAGCAGGAGCTCTCGCTTCGACTTCTGCGGAGCTACGCCTCTTCAGTACGGCATCAGCAGTATCACGATACCGACATCATCACCGTGCGCGTCGGCCCTCCCGGGACGAGGTAAGTGACCTCAACCTTCAAGCTGTTAGCGCATGGTTTCGAGGACATCATATCTGACGGCCTTCTTCGATCCTGGCATAGCGGCGCGTTCCGCATCGCGAAAGTTCTTGGCATAGTTGCCCTAACCCCACCATGTCGGCATGTGCCGGGCATAATCATGGTTGAGG
Organism: Dehalococcoidia bacterium; assembly: GCA_047515825.1. Classification (GTDB taxonomy): domain Bacteria; phylum Chloroflexota; class Dehalococcoidia; order Lucifugimonadales; family UBA1123; genus VXRN01. Next base: position 8,533 of record JAKZVY010000227.1, on the reverse strand, counting down.
TGTGACTGCTGGCTGTAGCACACGAAAACGAGAACATCCGCTATGAACCGGATGAGAACCCTCCCCGTTTGGTGACTATTGGCGCTGGCTTGCAGGCCGCGATGTTAATTATGGCGCCGGTGGTTCTCACCGTCGTCATTGTGGCCCGGATTGCCGAGCAGCCCGAGTCTTACATGTCGTGGGGCGTATTTGCGGCGCTGATGGTCAGCGGAGTCACCACCGTTCTCCAGGCCGTACGGGTCGGGCGGATCGGGGCCGGGCACGTGCTCATCATGGGCACATCTGGGGCTTTCATCGCGGTTTGCGTCGCGGCATTGTTGAAGGGCGGCCCGTCCACGATGGCAAGTCTCATCGTAGTATCGTCACTGTTTCAGTTCCTACTGGCAGCGCGGCTCTCGTTGCTGCGCCGGATATTCACCCCGGTGGTCTCCGGCACCGTGATTATGTTGATAGCGGCCACGGTTATGCCGATAGTGTTCGGTACGCTGACGGACGTGCCCGACGGCACGGATCCGGCAGCCGCTCCGATAGCCGCATTCGCCACGCTGGCTACCGTCGGGGCGCTCGTGCTGCGTGGGCCGCCGGCTTGGCGGCTATGGTCGCCGATTATCGGTATAGTGATGGGTTGCGCGGTGGCCGCACCCTTCGGACTGTATAACGTGCAGCAGGTATTGGACGCGCCCTGGGTCGGCGTACCGTTTGGCTCTTGGCCGGGATTCAATCTGACACCGGGCAAGGAGTTTTTGGCTCTCCTGCCGGCGTTCGTGGTGGTTACCCTGGTGGGCGCCATAGAGACCATTGGCGACGGAGTAGCCATTCAACGAGTTTCCCAACGCAGGCCGCGGGCCACCGACTTCCGGGTAGTGCAGGGCGCCCTCAATGCCGACGGGGTGGGAAATCTACTATCCGGCATCCTGGGAACGCTGCCCAATACAACCTACTCGACCAGTATTTCGCTTGCCGAGGTCACAGGAATCGCAGCGCGGCGGGTGGGCATCGTCATCGGGGTCATCTTCGTGGTAGTGGCCTTCTTTCCCAAGTTCACGGCCTTGTTGATCGCTATTCCCGCCCCTGTGGCCTCCGCATACATCACTGTTCTTATAGGAATGCTCTTCGTTCAGGGGATGAAGATCATCATCCAAGACGGTGTCGATCACCGCAAGGCCGTCGTCGTCGGGTTGTCGTTTTGGATCGGTGCGGGCTTTCAGAACCAATGGATCTTTCCGGATCTGCTGGGAGAGGGATTTTTGGGTGTGCTCCTCGGCAACAGCATGACTTCAGGCGCCATAGTCGCGGTTATCATGATGGTGTTTATGGAGCTGACCGGACCCCGGCGCAGGCGTCTGGAGGTCGCATTGGATACAGACACTCTGCCGAAGTTGGGGGAGTTCCTTCGGGGGGTCGCGTCGAGGGCCGGATGGAACGGCGCTTCGACTGAGCGCCTGGTGTTAGTGGGAGAGGAGACGCTGGCGAGCCTGTCACCGGAAGAAGGCGATGAGTTGGAAGGGGATAGGGGGCGGCGTCTAGTCGTAACGGCCCGCGCCGACGTCGGCGGGGCGGAGTTGGAGTTTGTGTCGGCATCGGAAGGGGAGAACCTTGAGGACCGGCTGTCGTATCTGGGAGAGACACCGGATATACAGGACGGCCGGGAAATATCGTTCCGCCTGCTACGTCATTACGCGTCGTCGGTGCGCCACCAGAAGTATCACGGCGTGGACATCGTTACGGTGAGCGTCGCGGGTTCGAGTTAGCGCCGTGTGTGTTTGTTCGAATATAGCCGGCCCCACCCATGGCGCGGCGCAAGGTGGAGTGTAAAGACCCCCGATGATTGGAGAAAGACGGCTTTCGTCCGCGCAACACACACGGCGGCTGTTCTTGTATAATCCCCCAAAGCAGAGTCCCCCTCGTCAAAGAGACAGGTTCTCTCGGCTTTCGCCGCCTTACAGGCGCGTAGCCGGGAGGCGAGTTGTTTCGCGGGTTGATGACTCCGCTCCAAATGGCGGTTGAGAGGATTTAGCAAATAGGAGACAGCCTTGCAGCAGGAGCTCGAAGTTGCCAGAGAAGTGGCGCAGAGGATCATCGACAACGTTGAAAAAGTGATCGTGGGCAAGAGCCGAGCGGTAGAATTGTGCGTGGTGGCTCTAATGTGCCAAGGTCACGCCCTGATCGAAGATGTGCCTGGCGTCGGCAAGACGATGCTCGCTCGCAGCATCGCGCGGTCGGTGGGCTGCACCTTCAAGAGGATACAGTTCACCCCGGACCTTCTTCCGACGGACGTGACCGGCGTTTCGATCTACAACCAGAAGACGGGTGAGTTCGAGTTCAGAGAGGGACCGATCATCTCTCAGCTTGTGCTGGCGGACGAGGTGAACCGCGCGACTCCCAAGACGCAATCGGCGATGCTCGAAGCGATGGAAGAGCGGCAGGTGACCGTCGAGGGCATATCGCACCAGCTGCCGAGTCCGTTCCTTGTGATGGCGACCCAGAACCCGGTCGAATACGAAGGTACGTTCCCACTGCCCGAGGCGCAGCTAGACCGCTTCATCCTGATCATCAGCCTCGGCTATCCCACGGTCGAGGAGGAGCTCGAGATCATAGAGCGTCAGCAGATGGCGCACCCGATCGAGGCGTTGGAACCCGTGGCGACCGCCGATGAGGTGATCGAGCTCCAACAGTCGATCAGGGGTATCTACGTGGATGACCTGGTCAAGCAGTACATCGTTGGGGTGGTGGACTCGACGCGGTCGCACGCCGACGTTTCGCTCGGCGCTTCGCCGCGCGCCTCACTCTCGCTGTTCAGGGGAGGCCAGGCCGTCGCGCTCATCAGGGGCCGCGACTTCGTTTTGCCGGACGACGTGAAGGAACTCGCCGTTCCGATGCTAAGTCACCGCATGATAGTATCCGCGGCCGCCCGTATGAGGGGTGTATCGAGTGCAGAGGTCGTGGGGGGCATCCTAGACGATACGCCTGTCCCGGGTGGACAGGCACGCAGGAGTTAGACAGATTCCAGGCGGCAAACTCTTCATCCAGAAACGAACGTACCTCGTGATCGCGCTCGTCATCGTGACGATCATAAGCGGTCTCGCTACGGGATTTGGCCTGTTCTACAGGCTGATCTACATTCTGCTCCTGACGACTGTTCTGTCGTTCATCTGGAACTGGGTGAGCATGCTCGGCCTCGATATCAGCGTGGACCGGCGCACCAAGCGCGCGAGGGTGGGCGACGACATCGAGGAGAGGATTACGATCCGAAATCATATTCCGCTTCCCAAGCCGACTCTCGAGGTCGAGGACGTGACGGACATACCGGGATACAGCAGCGGCCAGGCGTTGAGCCTGTCGTCGAGGGGCTTCCGGTCGTGGCGGACGATATCGCCCGCCCGCAAACGCGGCGTGTACACGCTGGGTCCGGTTCGGGTGTCCAACTCGGACGCCTTCGGCCTGTTCAGGCGCGACGCCGACTTTGGGGAGTCCGACTCTTTGGTGGTGTATCCACGCACTTACAATCTCTCGCACTTCGAGATTCCGGCAACGTATCTCACTGGCGAAAGCAACGCGCGACGGAGGTCTCACGATCTCACACCCCACGCGGCGAGCGTGAGGGAGTACGCATTCGGAGACAGCCTGAGCCGGATTCACTGGAACAGCACCGCGAGAACCCAGAGGCTGATGTCGAAGGAGTTCGACCTAGGCCTGTCGAGCGACGTCTGGCTTATGGTCGACCTGCACGCGGAGGTACAGGCGGGTGAGCTTGAGGACAGCACGGACGAGTACGCGGTATCCATCGCGGCGTCGCTGGCTCGCCGCTACCAGCTTGCGCATCTTCCGGTGGGACTTATCGAGTATGGCGATGCGCGGTACCTCCTCCCGGCCGATACGGGCGCGGGACAGTACGAACGCATCATGGAGTACCTCGCCCGAAGCAAGGCAGAGGGAACGACTTCGCTGTCAGACGCGCTGGCGCAAGAGGAACAGCTCTGGGGAACGCACAGCTCGCTGATCGTCATAACGTCGTCTCACAGGGATGATTGGCCCGTGGCTATCAGGGAGCTGGTGCGCCGGAGGGTCAGGGTGGCGGTGATACTGATCGACGGCAAGTCGTTTGGCGGAATGTTCGAGACGCTGAACACCGTTCCGGCCCTGTACGACGCGGGCGTGTCGCCGTTCGTCGTGAGATTGCACAATGATATTCCGACGGCGCTGTCGCGTCCGTTCACCATTGAAAGCCGGTCCCCGGAGAATTCGGAGGCGGTGGCATGAGATCCCAAGCCGTTAGATCACCGTTAGGCGTTAGCCGAAATGAGCGCCGAAACCGGCACCCCATCCTGGCCGCGCTGGACAGGGTCACTCCGAGCCAGGGATGGGCAACGTTCGGCTTGCTGATCATGACGCTGCTGATTGTGGGCGAGTCGGTCGAGGCCGCGGAATGGGTAGATTCTACCGGTCTAATCACCCTGCTGCTGTGGTCGTCCGTGGTTGGACTTGTGCTCGCGAAGGTCAGGACGTCGTGGATTCTGCTAATCCCCGCCGGATTGATCATCGGGGCGATGTCACTTATGTGGATCGCCATCGGAACCGTGGAGGGCGCGAACCAAGCTGAGCGTATTCGCGAGACCATCCAAAGGCTGGACGTCTGGTGGGATGCCGCGAGCGGAGGCGGGATCAGCACCGACCTGCTTCCGTTCCTGATAATGCTTCTGGCAATTGGCTGGGTTGTCGGGTTTTTAGGCTCCTGGTTCATCTTCAGGCGAAACAACGTCTGGATCGCGGTGGTGCTCCTGGGAAGCGCGATCCTGACCAACCTGAGTTTCCTGCCGGATAGTTTCATTCCCCGATTCTTCCTGTTCGTGTTCTTCGCGATGCTCCTGGTCGTCAGATTGAGCATCATCCAGAAGCACGAAGCGTGGAAGCGGCTGAGCATCAAGTTCAATGCCGGCTCTGGGTGGCTTACCCTTCACGCGACGCTGTGGCTCAGCGTGCTGGTGATAGCACTAGCCATCCTGCTGCCGATGCGAGTGTACACCAATGAGACGGTCGCCCAAGTCTGGAGCATCGGACGCACTCCTATAGCCACCGCTGAAGATTTCTTCGCCAGGCTGTTTGCCTCGCTGCCATCTAAGAAAGACCATCCAGGACGTCTTTTCGGAAAGTGGCTGCCGTTCATTGGCAATATTTCGTTCGGCGGAGAACCCGTCGGCTGGGCGACTACCGAGTATCCCTCGTACTGGATGTCCCAGACCTATAACTACTACTCGTCCAAGGGGTGGATAGCCACGGGCACCGACCTGCTTGAGATCGGCCCCGACATCCTGCCGCCGCCAACTACCGACAACTTGAAGCGGGAGTCCAAGGACCAGGTCATGCAGCTTGGATTCGCCACGGACAAGATACTGATAGGAGGAGGCTATAGCTGGATCAGTCACGGCGGAACGGTCGAGTCGCTCGCGCCGAGAAAGTTCGACATAAGCATGAGCGACACGTCGGAGGACGGGTTCCTGCCGGACGACATCCAGGAGCTGGCGAGCGAGATTCGTCAGGAAATGCGCACCCACAAGGCGAGTGAGGCTTACAAAGAGCTGACGCGGCGGATACCGCCGGACCTTCTCGTGCTGGAGGTCAATGCCGACCAGTCGGGATTCATGCGGTCCTTCGTTCTCCAGCGCAAAGCTCCAACGACACCGGATCTGGTCGCCTGGAACTTCTCGAACCAGATCCAGGAACACGAGGCGTACAGGACGATCTCACATGTGTCGGTCGCGACCGATGATGACCTGCGCGACGCGCCGGCCGAGTACAGCGGATTCGTCACCGATCACTATCTGCAATTGCCGCCGACTTTGCCCCAGAGGGTCAAGGATCTGGCCGAGCGTGTAACAACGGGTCTCGACAATCCGCTGGACAAGACTGTCGCCATCCGGGATTACCTGCGCAGCCCGGAGTTCACCTACTCGCAGGACATAGAAGCGCCGCCATCCGATATGGACGGGGTTGACTGGTTCCTGTTCGAGTCCAAGGCGGGGTACTCAGACTACTACGGGTCGGCGATGGCGGTGATGCTTCGAGCCGTGGGTGTACCGGCCCGTATGGCGGCTGGCTACGCTCCGGGCGAGCTGTCCGAAGCGGGATACCGGGTAATCAGAGACTGGGACAGCCACGGCTGGGTCCAGGCGTACTTCCCCAACTACGGCTGGATCGATTTCGAGCCTACCCCGAAGTGGCCAGAGCACCAGCGTGTCGTGCCTCCCGCGCTCGTGGACGAGCTGGGTGTCGACACTTCGGGTGGAGGGTTAGAAGATATCGACCCGTTTTTGGAGGAGTTCGATCTGCTGGATGAGTTGCGTGGAGGAGTGGGCAGAGGGGTCGGCGGAGTGATCCCTGGTATCGACTTAACCAAGTACCTCATTCCGATTGCGGCGGCGCTGGGTTCGGCGGGCGTGCTGTGGCTCGTGTGGTCGTTCATCTGGAACTTCGGTCTCGGACCGCTAGGGCCTGAGGCGAAACTGTACGCCAAGCTCACCAGGCTCGGTTGGCTGGCCGGAATTGGTCGTCGTCGCGGTCAGACGCCGATCGAGTACGGCAGACTCGTAGCCGATGTCCTTCCTGTCGTATCCGAGGGAGCGGAGAAGATCACCACGTCGTACGCCGTTCACAGGTACGGCAACAGGACCTCGGACGAGGAGGCAATTCTCGAGATCGCGGATGCTTGGAAGAGCATCCGGTTGAGGCTTGCCGCGCGAGTCTTGGAGAGGCTGGTCCCGTTGAGCGGGCGTGTGTGACGTGAGGTCGCTCTACTGCCACAGATTCGAGACGGCGCTCGGCTGGGTCGGACTGGCGGCGTCCGACCGCGGGATCGTGATGAGCACGCTCCCACTGGACACGCGGGAAGAGTGCGAACAGAGCATGGGGCTGCATCTGCGCGGCGTAGCCGATGACCCGCGCCGGTTTGATGACCTGCGCGTTCGGCTCGTGAGCTACTTTCAGGGCGAAGACCAGCGGTTCGACGATGTGGAGCTCGACTTGGAGTACACGTCGGAGTTCCACCGTCGGGCGTTGCAAGCCTGCCGCCGGATTCCGTACTCGGAGACGCGGACCTACAGGTGGCTGGCCGAGCAGGCGGGCGAACCGGTCGCGTTCAGGGCTGCGGGCCAGGTGATGGCGCGGAATCCGGCGCCCATAATCGTGCCGTGCCACAGGGTGGTCGGCAGCGATGGGAGTCTGCGCGGGTTCGGAAGCGGCGACACGCGGTTGGACCTGAAACGTCACCTGCTGGACCTCGAATCCGGGGGCCGGAGGCTGGTTTAAGGCTGCGATGCCTCTGGGGTCACCATCGACTTGCGGAAGCCACATCAAGAGGTGTGAAAACGGCCCCCGTTCCCCTGGATTCCGGCCTGCGCCGGAATGACGGTGTGGTGGATCTGCCTTCTACTCTCACAGCATGAGAATTCGCCATCGTGACGGACCGGAGTGAAAGTTTTCTTCTGTTAAGGTGCGTTTTGTTGAACGCCCATCTCCTCGTGAAGTATCTGGATGGCGCGGTCGCGGGCATTTTCATCGACCAGCAGCCTGCACGGGTAGGCCGTGACGCCAAGGAATGTCGATACGTCCCCCGAGCGTATGACAACGGGGATTTCGCGGCCGTTCAGCACGTCGCGCCACATTTCAGCCACCAACTGGTCAGGGGCCGTTACCAGATGCACCCAGTTCAACGCGCGACGGCCTCCAGCATGACTGATCCGGACTCTCCCAGGACGTCGGTTAGCTTGTCGGCAAGCTCGTCGGATACGGTTACGCGAATTGGCGGCCACTCCATGCGGTAGATGTGGCCGTCGGCGGCTATTTCGAGGGTTACCTCGTCCGATCCCGCATAATCCAAGAGAATGCGCTTGACGTCGTCCAGCATCATCTGGTCTTCCACGGCGCTGTCCGACTGGGTGAGCCTCAGATTCAACCGCTGCGGCACGGCGACCTTTGAGTGGGCGAGGGCAGGAGCTTTCGCCGAGTCTTCGACCGCGGGAGCTGGGGTTTCGTTTGGGGACGCGGAAGATCCGTTGGTCTGAACGTTGGCCGCGTTGTAGGCGGCGTCTTCGTCGGCTATTTCGGGCGTCGATTGGCGCTGAGGCGCGGGCGGTTCGGGGGGTTCAGGCACAGGATCGGATACGGGGGGCGGTGTAGACTGACGCTGGGCGGCTTCCGACGCCTCGCTGTCGGGCGCGAACTCCTCTACCGCAATGCAGCTTATGCTCACTTGGTCCTCGCGGACGCGGACGGTGCCCGCAACGGTGACAATCTGCCCTTCTATCCAAAGGTCTTCGCTGCGCTGCATCTGGTCTTCCCAGACGAACACCTCTATCTGGCCGTCCATCAGGGCGAGGTTGGCTATGAGAAAAGGCTTGTTCTTGCGGGTGAACCTTTGGGTGACTGTGGCAATCTGGCCTGCAAGCGAGATTCTGCTGCCGGCCAGTCCGGGCTCTATGTCGCTCTTGAACACTACGTGCTCCGAGTCGGCTGAGGCGATCAGACTGCCCAAGGTGCC
>JAKZVY010000226.1:0-3400 GCA_047515825.1 Dehalococcoidia bacterium | reverse complement strand
CATGGTAGTTCCCTGCGGGCGACATCTGCTTCAGCTCTCCCCGGATCAACTCGTAGCGATAGCTGTCGTCGGGCAACAGCAGGAGATCTTCGGCAGTCATCGGGCGGGTCGTGGTAGTCATGGCGCCCCCTTGCAGGTTCTCCGGTCAGGCGGCCTGTTGGAGCTGGAGCTTGGCGGTCTCGACTATCTGCGCGAAGGCGTCCGCGTCCCGCATGGCGAGGTCCGCGAGCATCTTCCGGTTGACCTCGACTCCGGACAGCCGCAGCCCATGGATCAGCTTGCTGTACGTGATCCCGTTCGCCCTGGCGGCTGCGTTGATCTTGATATTCCACAGCTTGCGCATGTCGCCCTTGCGCGCTCTGCGATGGGCGAACGCGTACGAGTACGCCTTGAGCATAGACTCGTTGGCGCGTTTGAAATGGAGATGTCGAACGCCCTGATGACCCTTGGTCATCTTGAGGATCTTCTTGTGGCGTCTCCGCCCGGTAAAGCCGCGCTTTACTCTGGTCACCATGGCCTCCCGATACGGTCAAACATCGAACCGCCCCTCACAAAAAGGGGCGGTATCCAATGCGGTGTGATCGCTAGATTCTACCAGCTAGTCCAGGCCGTATGGAAGCGCGCGCTTCAGCATCTTCACGTCGGACGGGCTAACCTCCAACTTTTTGGAGAACAGCCGCTTGGCGTTGGCGGGCTTTTTGCGCCGCAGGTGGCTCCTGTGGCCCTTCATTCTGACTATCTTGCCCGTTCCGGTGATCCGGAATCTGCGCTTGGCTCCCTTGTGCGTCTTGAGTTTAGGCACCTACTTGCTCCGGCTGTCGATCTCGCCTCTGCTGACCAGCAGAGGCGTCTATTATAGGCGCCAGGACCATCGAAAGCATCCGATTGCTCTCGAAGCGGGGCGGACTCTCCATACCGGCATCGTCCACGAGCGCCTCGGCAACGAGGCGAAGCAGGGCCATTCCGATTTCGGGATGATCGTTCTCCCGTCCTCGGAACATCACGGAGACCTTGACCTTCGATCCCTCATCGAGCAGGCGCTTGACCAAGCGGGTCTTTGAGAGGCGGTCGTGCTCGCCGATGCGAGTCTTCATCCTCACCTCGCGCAGCTCGTTCGTGGGCCGAGCCCTCCGGGCCTTGCGCGCTTCGCGCTCCTTGCGGGTGGCCTCGTACTTGAACTTTCCGAAGTCCATCAGTCGGCAGACAGGGGGACTGGCCCCCGGGGCAACTTCGACGAGATCGTAGCCTCTCTCGTCCGCGACATCCATCGCCTGGTTAGTCGGCATCACGCCGAGCTGCTCGCCCGCTTCGTCTATGACGCGGACCTGCGGAACTCGTATCCGCTCGTTTGCCCGATACTCCCTTGGCGGTATCCCAGCACCTCTCTACCAACTAAGCCAGCCCCGTGAGATTCGGGGGATTCATGAAATATAGCACACCCACAATTGCGCGGCAACAATAACGAGAGCCGGTTTGAGGCATTCTCAAAGTCGAACCTGTCCCAGATTAGTTGGGGAGGAGCCCTTCAAAAAGTTTTTGATTTACCTGCACTTTCCGCACTATCCGCACTGCCCAAAGCTGAGCGAGGGTCGGTACAGCTTTGGGAGACAGTGCACTTTCGGAGAATCATTCCTGCACTGCTTCTGCACTTCCTGCACTATCTGCCCCCGTTTCCAACGTGACACGGACATGGGTTCTGAGAAATAGGATAGCAAGGGGTTGGGCTAGGGCTCAAGCCGTCAAGGTGTAGTCTCCGGCGATAGGTCCACCGCAACCTCTTCCATCTGCTCCAGGGCGGCGCGGAGGTCTTCGAGGATTTCATCGGCGATGATGTCGGGCGGTGGGAGATTGGCGGTGTCCTCCATGCTCTCGTCGCGCAGCCAGAAGATGTCGAGATTCACCTTGTCCCGCTTCATCAAGTCTTCGTAGCTGAAGCGGCGGAATCGCTCAGTCTCCTGACGCGCGAGACGGTTGTCCGGCTCGAAGCACATCACGAAGTCGTCCAGGTCCGACCGTCGCAGCGGGCTGGTCTTGAGGGTGAAGCGCCGGTTGGTGCGCAGGTCGTAGATCCACAGGTCCCGTGTCCAGTGACCCTCGCTGGCGGGCTTGCGGTCGAAGAACAGCACGTTAGCCTTGACCCCTTGGGCGTAGAAAATGCCGGTCGGGAGCCGCAGAAGCGTATGGACGTCGCACCCGTCGAGCAGGTGTCGGCGGACGGTCTCCCCGGCGCCGCCCTCGAACAGAACGTTGTCGGGCACGACGATGGCTGCCCGTCCATGAATCTTCAGCAGGGACCGCACGTGCTGGAGGAAGTTCAACTGCTTGTTGCTGGAGGTGGCCCAGAAGTCGGGGCGCTCCACAACGAGGCTCTCCCGCTCGGCCTCACCATCTGAGCCTACGAAGGTCAGGCTCGACTTCTTGCCGAAGGGTGGGTTGGTGAGCACCATGTCGAAGTAGACGTCCGGCTGAGTGCGCAGGCTGTCGTCTACGACGATATTGGTCTCATCTCCGCCGATGCCGTGAAGATACAGGTTCATGACGCCGAGCCGGGCGGCCTTAGCCACGTTATCCCAACCGAAGAGCGAACTGTTCTGAAGGTGCTCCAACTGGCCTTGATTCATGCTTGGACTGTTGCGGACGATGTAGTCGTGCGCCGCCAGCAGGAAGCCCCCGGTGCCGCAGGCGGGGTCGCAAGTCGTGGTGTCGGGCGCGGGGCGCATGACGTCCACGATGGCCTGGATCAGCGGCCGTGGGGTGAAATACTGCCCTGCTCCGGTCTTAACGTCCTGGGCGTTGCGTTCCAGCAGCGACTCGTAGGCGTCGCCCTTGACGTCGGCGCTGAGCGCCAGCCAGGTCTCGCTGTCGATGAGGTCCTTTACCAGACGTGTCAGCATGGCCGGTTCTTGGATCTCATTCCTGGCCCTGTTGAAGATGACCCCAAGCGTACCGGGCTGACGGCCAAGCGTTTCCAGGGTGCGGCGGTAGTGGGTCTCCAGCTCATCGCCGTCACGGGCAATCAGGCTGGGCCAGTCACAGCCGTCGGGGATCGGGGGCGGCTGGTAGTCGGGCAGCAGCGTAAACGGCGGCTGGCTGCGCTCGTGCATCATCTTGAGAAAGAGGAGGAAGGTAAGCTGCTCCAAGTAGTCGCCGTAGGACAGTCCCGCGTCACGGAGCACGTTGCAGTAGTTCCAGAGTTTCTGTCCGACGGCTGAGGAAGTGGTCATGCTTTGCCTGATTGAGCGATGCTGTACCAGTTTGGTCGGAGCCGAATTCAACGCAATGGCGCAAGGGTGACAGGATGGGACAATCGAAAGACCCTGACCGGGTTAGGAGTCGTCGATGTAATTTCGGGGGCTGACCTTGATCGTGCCGTCCTGCGGGTCTATGTAGAGACGGTCGC
>JAKZVY010000225.1:0-9164 GCA_047515825.1 Dehalococcoidia bacterium | reverse complement strand
GCTCGTCTGAAATGTCCTTGGACAGCACGGCGAAGTTGCGGATGAACTGGAGTGGGTTGCGCATCTCATGCGCCACCCCTGACGATAGCTCTCCCAGTTCCGCCAGCTTCTGCTGGCTGATGATCTGGTCCTGGCTATGCTACAGCTCTACCAGCGCCCGTTCGAGCTCTTCGTTCTTCTCGTGGAGTTCATCTGAGAGCCGCCGCACGGTGTCCAGTTGCATCGCCTGAATGGAGTTCTGTCGCAGGGTCTCGAGAGCCAGGCAAGCTTTGGAGACCTCGTCCCGTCCCCACGGCTCGACGCGGTACTCGAAGTCCCCCATGCTCAACCGCCGGATCCAGACCTTATCGCGCAAGGAATTTCTGGGGGCGGCTGGCGCGGCTTTAGATAGAAAAGTCCAGCACTAGCCCCTCAGTTCATTACTGATAACTTCCTTCCCGATGTCCCGGCAGGTCCCTTTCACGGAACCGAACCGGCATCCCTCCCAACCACAGTGGCGTATACGATCGGGGTTCGGTTGGTGTCCGGGCATGTTGCTGCGGTCAGTGTTTACAACCGAGTCCCTATCGCGGTCGGCGAGGTACCCTGCGCGCCGCCGGCGACGTTCGGGTATCACCCTCTGGACTTGCGAGCCGGCGTTCAAACGCGGTGAACGCGTCGACCAGTTCATTCGCCTCGAATGCGCGATTCCGTCTCCCGATGCTGACCTGCACGAGCACTCCGGCTTCCACCAGACATTCCACCGCAAGGCTCCTGGCCTGGAATGACATTCCGACCAGTTCCTCTGCCGTTGAGACTGTTAGTACGGGAGCGGCGGGCGGGGCGTCAATCAGAAGGCTGACCGCGGAGTCACGGCGGATTCGGCCAGCTCTGTTCTGCCAGCCGGAGTGCAGCTCGCACACCCTGTCTTCGAAATGACAGATGTCCTCCACGGACCGTGAAGGCATAGGGCGAAGAAAGCGATCCAACTGCTGATGCCTGCGTGCGCCTCAGCGGAGTCGGAGAGGGCCACGTAGCGAGTCCCATGTCGCAGCTCTGTTCGTTCGTCAACATGCCGGTACAGAGCGCCATGTTATACTCGAACTCGATGGGCACTAACCTTCAGCGCGGCATGGATGTGAATGCAACAATGCTGTCAGTGTCTGTGGTTCTCGCACGGTGAGGGCAAGGCCCGGCAGTGTGTGGTCAACCCTGGTCTGTTCATCCAACGCTGCAGTCAAACGGCCATGTAGAGACCTCTGATTGGTGACAGGATAACGTGATCCCAACGCCGACAAAAGTAGAACCTCGCTGTGGATACCACATCTGGCTGGAGTACTCCGATGGCTCACGGGGTCTCGTGGATCTCTCTCGGTTCGCAGGCCGCGGAGTGTTCGTCGCATGGGAGAACCGGACACTGTTCGAATCGGTCCACATCAGTTCTCATGAGTCGATTGCCTGGGACGGCGAGTTGGAGCTGTGTGCTGACGCTCTCTATCTGGAGCTGACTGGGAAGTCTGCCGAAGAGATCTGGGACGTCAGGCTGCCTACAACCTCCAGTGCCTGAACTAGCCAGATTCTATGGGATCGTCATACGAATGAACTTCGGCGATCACCCACCTCCACACTTCCATGTGGAGTACGGAGGATCGCGAGCTCTATTTGAAATAGAGGGCCTGACTACTCTGCGAGGAAGGCTGCCGCCCCGTGCGCGTGGCCTTGTAGTGGAGTGGGCTGCGCTCCATCAGGCTGAACTGAGAGAAGCCTGGAGTAGAGCCAGCAAGTTGGAGTCTCCCGGGAAGATACCTCCTCTGGAGTGACGAAGACAACCTGAAGTCCCTCACTCCTCCGCACCTCCTGAGAAGTCGAGTGCGATCTCCTCCGGGTCGTTCAATGACATCCACCGGCACCACCAAATTCCACCGAGGGATCAGTCTACCGTCACGTCTGGCGAGGTCGAGAGAGCGACCACTTCTGCTGATGGTGCCGGAGAATCGTATCGCCTCAGAGCTGGTGCGCCCTGCCAGATCTGTATCGATCAGAAACTGCTAATGCTGCCCGCTGCACCATGGTGGGTAGTGGCAGGTGGCTTCAACATGGGAGAATTCCAGAGACAACCTTCGAATCCCAACGCCTACCTGGCGTTCCGGCAGCACAGCGTACTCAGGTACGAGCGTGGGTTCTCCAGCAGCTCTGGTGTATTGGCAAGCCGGAGCAACAGGAGCGCATGACAGGTTAGTGGCAATTCTCCCGCCCGTCCCATTCCAAGTCCCAGCAACCGAGGTCCCGACCGGCAAGCTCCGGGAGTTGGTCGAGCAGGTGGTCACTGTTCAGCGGGTGGCACGCGAACATGCGAACCACGGCCTCAGCGTCGGGTCCATCCCGCCCGGCTGTAAGGGTTTCCCCACCTGGAACTTCGATCGACAGCCTGAGTATGCGGTAAAAGTTTCTGCCTCCGCCGCATGATGATAACTCTGGTTCTCACTATCGCTGTTATGTCAACAACGACCTCAGTTGAATTCTTATGGCTGCCCTAGTGCGATGAAAGTGTCAGTATCCCAATGGGCCCTCAGCCTATTCTCAGATATGAGCTGCATCCGTGAAGCCGAGTCAATTCTGTTGCGGCCTATTCGACGATACCGTACTCTACGCGCTGTAGTGCCTACCGACTGGCAGTGGTGCTTATCCCTGAATCCAGAGCAGGAGATGTGAACCACCATGGTGGACCTAGCGGGCTTTCGCCAGATAAACGATTTGGTGGCGCGTGAGGCGCGTTTCATCCACTCCCTCGAGGCGGAGATTCGCAAGTCGATTATCGGCCAGGACCGTCTGGTAGAACGTACGCTCGTTGGATTGCTGGCGGACGGGCACATTCTTCTTGAGGGCGTGCCGGGACTTGCCAAGACGCTTTTGGTCAAGACGATCGGGCAGGCGATCGAGGCAGGGTTCTCGCGCATCCAGTTCACCCCCGACCTTCTCCCAGCGGACCTGATCGGCACACGAATCTACAATCCACGCACGGGAGAGTTCAGCGTCCATAAGGGCCCGATATTCTCGAACCTGATACTCGCTGACGAGATCAACCGTGCGCCGGCGAAGGTCCAGAGCGCGCTGCTGGAGGCGATGCAGGAGCGGCAGGTCACGATAGGAGAAGAGACGTTCCCGCTGGAGGCCCCGTTTCTCGTGCTCGCGACACAGAACCCGATTGAGCAGGAGGGCACCTATCCTCTGCCAGAGGCTCAGATCGACCGGTTCATGATGAAGCTGGTCGTCGATTACCCGGAGTATTCCGAAGAGCGCGAGATGATAGTGCGGCTCACGACCGGATCTGTGCCGGAGGTACAACCCGTGGTGGACTCGGAGTATATCCTTGGGGCCCGGGAGATTGTGCGGCAGGTGTATGTCGACGAGAAGCTGGTGGACTACGTGCTCAACATAGTCGTAGCCACGCGCAATCCGGCAGTGGTCGGACTGGACGATCTCAGGAACCTGATCTCTTATGGCGCCTCGCCACGGGCGGGGCTGTTCCTCATCGCCGCCGCTCGTGCCCGGGCTTCCTGAACGGGCGCGGCTACGTCACCCCCGAGGACGTCAAGCAGCTCGCGCCGGACGTCCTCAGACACCGCATCATAATGACCTTCGAGGCGGAGGCCCAGGAGGTCACCCCCATCGAGATAGTGCAGCGCATCCTCGACAACCTCGAAGTTCCCTGAGATGCTGAACGACGAGCTGATCGCCAAGATCAGGCGCATAGACATAACGACCCGTAAGCTCGTCACCGACGGCTTCGCCGGCGAGTACCAATCTGTGTTCAAGGGCCGGGGCATGGAGTTCGACGAGGTTCGTCAGTACCACCCGGGTGACGACGTTCGCATGATCGACTGGAACGTCACCGCCCGCACGGGAGATGCCTATGTGAAGAGCTACATAGAGGAGCGGGAACTAACGGTTATGCTCGTCGTCGACGCGAGCCGCTCCGGAGACTTTGGCACCCGGGGCCGGTTCAAGCGTGAGCTGGCCGCTGAACTTGCAGCCGTAATGGCCTTTGCGGCCACTACGAACAACGACAGGGTCGGGCTGCTGGTGTTCACCGACAGGGTGGAGCTGCTGATTCCGCCGCGGAAGGGACGCAGCCACGTCCTGAGAATGGTGCGCGACCTGCTTGTTTTCGCTCCAGCCGGTGCCGGCACCGATGTCCGGCTCGCGCTGGAGACGGTCAGCCTGCTCCTGAAGCGACGCAGCATCGTGTTCCTGATCTCCGACTTTCTCACCGCGCCGGAATCGTACCGACAGGCAATGCACTTGACGGCAAGGCGGCACGACCTTGCGGCGTTCGACCTGCAGGACCCCTTGGAGCGCGAGATGCCCGACGTGGGCATCATCCTCCTGGAGGATGCCGAGACCGGAGACCAGCGCTGGGTTGATACGGGAAGCAGGACGTGGAGGCGTGAGTTCTCCGCGAGAGTGGCCCGGCTCGAAGAAGACAAAAGGGAGGTCTTCGTCGGCGCTGGGGTGGATCGAGTCAGAGTGACGACGGATGGAGACTATGTGCCGGCGCTGGCTGCGTTCTTCAGAGACCGGCTGCGGAGGCAGGTCCGGTGATGAGGTGGGGCTCGGGCACCGCTCACTTCCGTAGCCTGCGGGCATGGTTGTCGCTGGCCATCGCAGCCGTGCTGGCCGCGGGAACGTCTGGCACTGTCCTTGCTCAGGACGCTGCTCTCCCGGACATCCGAATCTCCCTTGTCGCGGACCGTGCCGAGTTGACGGTCGGAGACCCCATCGGCCTGATTCTTGAGGTGACCCATCCGGAGGACCATGTCGTGGTGGTGCCAAAACTGGATCCCGAGTGGGGGGACTTCGATGTAAGGAGGCAGACATCGGCACGGATTGTGCAAAACGGTGACGGAACAAGGACAACGAGCCAGCAGCTCGAGGTGACGCTGTTCGCGCCTGGCATGTTCGAGACGCCAGACCTGCCGCTGTCCGTCCGTCGTCCCGACGGGAGCGTAGAGTGGGTGTCTCCCACTCCTGTCCGGTTGACCGTGGTGTCGGTGCTGTCCGGTGAGGATGAGACGCTCAGGGATATCCGCGCGCCCGCAGACTTCTCCACTCCACTCTGGGAGCAGCTGTACTTCCGCGTTCTGTTGGTAAATGTGGTGGTCGCCGTGATCCTGGTTGTCCTGGGATCGGTGTTCTATCGTCGTGCTCGAGGGAGTCACGAAACTCCTGTCCCGGAGGTGCAGCACCGGGCTCCATGGCAGGTCGCGGTGGAAGAGCTCGACAGGATCGAGTCACTGGAGCTTCCAAGGCACGGCCGTCTCAAGGACCACTACGCGCTGGTGTCCCGCGCTCTTCGGGTGTACATCCAGTCCGCGCACCTGGGGGACATTGGTACGATGGACGCCGTCGATATGACGACCGATGAGATCGGGGCCGCTCTGAGAGGTTCCCCTGTGGGCTATGAGAAAACCGTGGAGCTCGTCGATCTGCTTGCCGAGGCCGATCTGGTGAAGTTCGCCAATGAAATGCCATCGGCATCCCAGGCCCTCGAGGCTGTGGTCCGCGCCAGGCGCTTTGCCGAGGAGACGAAGATGGACCTGGAGGCGGTAACTCACCGGGACCAGCGACTCGCTGAACCGGAGGCGTCGGCGTGAGCGGCCTGAGTTTCGAGTCACCCTGGCTACTGCTCCTGTTGCCTGTAGTGATCGCTGTCGGAGTGCTGCCCTACCTGTGGCGACGGCGAGTGGGGCCCACCGGCATGAGGTACTCCGACAATACGCTCGTCATAAGCAGCGGCAGGTCGCTCCGCCTCCGCATTGCGCCGTTCGTACCGGTGCTGCGCCTCATGGCGGTGGCGCTTGTGGTAGCCGCCGCCGCGAGGCCGCAGGCGGCGGACGCTCGCGAGGTCGTCAGGGGCGAGGGGGTGGACATTGCAATCGCGTTGGACATTTCAGGCAGCATGGGAGAGACGGACTTCGTACCCCACAGGCTTGGGGCCGCGAAACAGATCATTGCCGACTTCATCGACGACCGGCAGTACGACCGTATCGGTCTCGTAGTGTTCGCGGAGGAGGCGTTCATCCAGAGCCCGCCGACCCTGGACCACGGTGTCCTGCACCGTCTGCTGAGTGATGTGCATCTCGCGGACGAGATGAGAATCGAGGACGGGACCGCAATGGGCAGCGGAATGGCGACGGCGGCGAACATGCTGAAGGACTCGAGCGCCGAGAGCAAGCTGGTGACGCTGATTACCGACGGGGTGAATAACGCAGGCGAGATCGATCCCATAACAGTCGCGACCGCTGCGGAGTCGCTCGGTATCAAGTTGTACACGATCGGCGTGGGCACGAGCGAGCCGTTGGCCTCGTCTTCCCTTGGTGAGGTGTCGCAGGAGAGCCCGCTCGACGAGGAGATGCTCCAGGAGATCGCGGACATTACTAATGCAAGGTTCTACCGCGCAACGGACACCGAGGGATTGAGGAACATCTACGCGGAGATCAATGCGCTGGAGAAGTCGGAGGTGGAGATCCTGCTGTTCGCCCGCTATCGAGAGCTTCTGGGATGGCTGCTGGTCCCGGCCCTGACGCTTTTGGCGTTGGACTTTGTCCTATCCTACACGATATTCAGAAAGGTCCCCTGAGCCGTTATGAGTTTTGGAGCGCCGCAGTTTCTCTACGCCCTGGTCGCACTCCCCGTGCTGATGGTCTTCGTGCGTTGGGCACTTGCAAGACGGAGAGAGGCACTGCGCCGAATCGGTGATCCAGTCCTGGTCGAGCGGCTGAGCATGGCCAGTCGGACGCTGCGCCTGGTCCGTCTGTCCCTGTGGTTTCTCGGGACTGCCCTGATCATTGTCGCCCTGGCGCGGCCCCAGTGGGGCAGTGAGGTCGAGATCGTCGAGCAGAGCGGCGTGCAGATGATGGTTGCACTGGACGTGTCGCGCAGCATGCTCTCCCAGGACATGTCGCCCACGCGCCTCGACCGGGCCAAGTTGGAGATTTCCGACCTGATGACACGGCTGAACGGCGACGCGGTCGGCATCGTGCTGTTCTCAGGCGCCAGCTTTATCCAGTTCCCACTGACGTCCGACTACTCCACCGCCCGGACGTATCTCGGCCACGCCGGTCCGGATGCCATCACCCGTCAGGGTACGGCGA
The DNA here is from genome assembly GCA_047515825.1 of Dehalococcoidia bacterium. GTDB lineage: Bacteria > Chloroflexota > Dehalococcoidia > Lucifugimonadales > UBA1123 > VXRN01. The sequence continues at coordinate 2,031 of JAKZVY010000225.1, read as the reverse complement.
TCAGCGAGGCGATTTACACGGCGTCCGCAGGCTTCAGCGATCAGCGCCTGAGCCAGAAGGTCATTGTCGTCATGACCGATGGTGAGAACCATGAGGGCGATCCGTTCACGGCCGCCCGGGAGGCGGCAGAGGAGGGGATTGTCATATACACGGTCGGCTTCGGCTCTCCGGAGGGTCGCCCCGTGCCGGTGTACGGCGAACAGGGCTCCGTGATCGGCTACCGCCAGGATGCCCAGGGACGTGAGATCATCTCCAGGCTCGACGAGGGAGCGCTGCAACAGATCGCCGAGGCCGGTGGAGGCCGGTACTACAGGGCTTCCGAAAGGGGCGCCATCGCGGACCTGGTGGACCAGATCGGGACGTTCCAGGCCGAGCGCTTTCAGAGCGAGCTCAGCCAGAGGAAGGTAGAGCGGTTCCAGATGTTCCTGCTCGCAGGGGCTCTATCTCTCATACTGGCCGAAGTCTTGACAGACCGCCTCTCAACGTCGGTGCGAAGACGATGGTTGGCCGCATAGGAGCGCGCATGTTTCGTCCCGGTATGCTGATTGGCGCAATTGCACTCGCCCTGTCAATTGTGGCGTGTGGCCCGACGCCCGCCCAGGTGAACGAGTCCGGTCACAGCCCGTATGGAAGCGGTGACTATGCCGCCGCACTTGAGGCTTACGAGAACGCAGGAGAATTGGCACCCGAGGTGGGAGAACCGCACTACAACGCCGGTAACGCCCTGTACCGCATGGACCAGTATGACGAGTCGATGGGCTACTATGACGAGTCCCTGCGGTACTCTAGGGGCGAGGTGCGCTCGCGTGGGCTGTTCAACCGGGGCAACGCGGCATACAGGATGGAGAGCTACGCCGAGGCGGTCGAGGCATACCGAGAGGTGCTTCGGATCGACCCGGACGATCTCGACGCCAAACACAATCTGGAGCTGGCTCTACGGCAGATGCCCCCGGACAGCGACTCTCCGCCCCCGATGGATGATGAGTCCTCACCCCCACCGCAGAGCGAGTCTCCGCCCCCACCGCAGCAGCCTCAGATAGAGCCGATGACCGGAGAACAGGCGCGACAGGTGCTGGAGGCGGTTGGCGAGGATGCGCAGACGCTGCAGGAGCGAAGAGAGCAGTCCCTGGTCTCGTCGAATCCCCAGAGTGAGTTCGACTGGTAACTTGGCATTGTTACGCCCACGGACCATACGGCATCTACTGGCCTGCCTGCCGCTTGTTGCGGCGACCTTGGCGTCATCCTCCATTTATGCACAGTCGCAGTCTGGCGGGCCGCTGTTCACCAGGGCGTCGGTGGACAGCGAAAGACCGTATCTCGGGCAGCAGATTACCTATGTCGTAAAGATCTACCAGCGGTCGGACTTCACCCAGAAGCTGCGCTACACTCCGCCCGGGTTTGCCGGATTCTGGAACAGCCAGCCGACCCAGAGAGACGAGTACACAGAGGCGATCGGGTCGGAACAGTACAGGGTCATCGAGCTGCGGACGCTGCTCTTTCCGAGCGTCGTTGAGACAATCACTATTGAGCCCGCCTCGCTGAGGGCAGACACGGGACTGCCCGGAGGGTCCGACTCACTTGAGACCGAGCCCGTCGTGGTCGAGGTGCGCTCTCTGCCCGCAGGCGCGCCACCGGGATTCGTGGGGGCCATTGGCCGATTTGACATCTCCGTCGAGGTGAACGCCACCACTGGAACGGTCAACGAACCCGTCCTGCTCACCGTGAAGATCAGGGGCGATGGGAACGTTGAGGCACTACCTGACCCGGCGTGGCCCGAATTCTCGGGCTGGCGTGCCATAGAGTCCCCGCCCACTACTGAATCGCATATCTCCGATGGGAAGGTCACCGGCATCCGCACCTATGAGTTCGGACTTGTACCGGAAGAGGCCGGCGATCTGACCATTCCGGCGATCTCCTACCCTCACTACGACCCGGAAGTCGAACGATATGTCCAGACCGACACAGGCCCTATAGTGGTGGCAATCGAAGGCGCTGAAGAGGCGCTGCCTCCCGTAACAGATGAGATGGAGG
>JAKZVY010000224.1:0-11387 GCA_047515825.1 Dehalococcoidia bacterium | reverse complement strand
TATAGCGTACAGCCCAGATCGGTTGTATGCTGTGCATGATAGAAAGGCGCACACGCAGACTGAGGAGTGAACCACATGACGGACCGCATCCGCGTCGGCAACGTCGAGATAGTCGCGGTTTTGGACATGGTGCCGCCGCCTCGCGACCCCACCGTCTTCATCACCGACGTCCCACGCGAGGCATGGAAGCCTTACGAGGACGAGGTCCTGGAAAACGGAATGCTCCAGCTCTACTACGGCTGCTTCTTTCTACGCTCGCAGGGCAAGACAGTGCTGGTGGACACCGGCATGGGGCCGGGCCCGCACGCCCACCTGGAGAACCGTACCGGCGACCTCCTCGGCCAGCTTCGCGCCCAGGGCGTCGGCGCGGACGATGTGGACATCGTCGTTCACACCCACCTGCACCAGGACCACGTTGGATGGAACGTGGACAGCTCCGGCGACTCCAACAGGCCCTACTTCCCCAGAGCGCGATACCTCGGCCCGCGCAAGGACTGGGAGCACTTCACGCGGCCCGAAGTCCTGCCCACCGCGCCCCACATCACCAAGAACGTCATCCCGCTTGACGATCTGGGGCTGATCGACTTCATAGACGACGGCTACAACGTCACGGACGAGATAACCACTCTCGAAACACCGGGCCATACGCCGGGCCACCAGGTGATACTGGTAAGCTCACGGGGCGAGAAGGCCGCGATCATCGGCGACCTGATTCACAACCCCGTCCAGATCTACGAGCCGGACTGGTGCGCGTTCGTGGACACCAGCCCCGACGACACCCGACGCTCGCGCAAGTCGTTCATGGACCGCGCCGAGCGTGAGGACATGATCGTAGCCGCCGGCCACTTCCACCCCGACCGTCACATCGGCAAATTCGTGAGGATCGAGGGCCGCAGATACTGGCAGGCGATGTAGTCCCGAATCGGTAGAGAGGTGATAATTGACGGTAACGCAAAGCGACGAAGGAGAAGACTTCCATGAATGAAGTTTCCATCCGACTGCATATCGAGCCTCTGGGTGAGGACGGGTTTCTGGCAACGAGCCCAGATGTCCCGGGTTTGGTAGCGGAAGGGCGCAGCATTACGGAGGCTGCCGAGATTGCGCAAGGGCTTGCCCGTAAGATCGCGGAGTCGTGCATCGAACACGGTGACGCGCTTCCCGCCGCATTAATGCCCTCTTCCGATTGTCTCCTCGCGGAAAGAGAGAGTTGATATGCCTTTTTCTGAATTTGGCCGTCCCAAGGCCGATCTGAATATCCAGATAAACAACAGCACAATCCACCCCGGCGATGAGCTGGAAGCCCGGGTGGAGCTTCTCCCGAGGGAAGACTTTCACGTTCGCCTCGGAAAGGTGGAGCTGGTCTGCGTCGAGACCTGTGTACAGACGACCAGAAGCCAGTACGGCGTTCACTACTCGAAGAGGACCCACACCAGGACCCTCGCAGAGGAAACGTTCATGGACGATAAAATCGTCCGCAGATGGGGCGGCCTTTCGACCGACGTAAGATTCATCGTGCCGCCGGACGCTCTGCCCTCGCTGAGCGGCACGACTGTACAGAAAATCCAGCCCAGCATAGCCTGGGCCGTCACGGCATTTCTAGATGTGACAAAGGCGCGGGATATGCGCCAAAGGCAAGAATTCACCGTAGTCAGGCCTACTGCACTTGAAGACCCGCCGCCTAGCCCAATTGTCGCCGAATCCAGGCACAGGCAATGCGTGCTTACCCTATCGCTGTCCCGTAGCCATGCCCGTTCAGGGGACAGGATCGACGGCAGCCTGCGCGCCGAAATGCTGGAGGAGGTGTCGGCCTCGGAGGTCAGAGTCGAGCTTGTCAGAGTCGAGAAGTTCGGCAACGAGTCGCAAGACCACTCTGTGGATGTGGTGACGCTCGAACGAGGCCCGACGTTACAGTCCGGCCAAACGCGGCAGTGGCCTGTTCAGTTGGACATCGGCCAGGTCGGTGTGCCGAGCCTGAAGACGGAGAAATCGTCGGTCAGGTGGTTGGTGAAGGGGATACTGGACAGAAGGATGCGGCGCGACCTACGGGTGGAGCAGGAGATCAGCGTCGATTTCTAAACGATATGAATAGACTCGCAGCCTGATCGGCTGACAACCTGGAAGGTAATTTCCACAACATTTGACACAAGGCCGTACATTCTCTTCGGAGTAGCATCTGTAAGGCAGGTCATTAGGATGAGTTATAGGGCACCGTTCAACGTGTTCGTGTTCATATACAGAATGCTAGGGTCTGAATTCGAACACGCGATATTCAAGAGGTCCGACAATCAAGCTTGGCAGGGTATCTCTGGTGGGGGCGAATACGGTGAAACCGTCATTGGCGCAGCACGTAGGGAGGGCTTCGAGGAGGCGAGAATACCAACTGAGAGTGTCTATCATCCCCTTCGCTCCATAACTTCAATACCTGTGTCTGAGTACGACGCAGCATCTGACTGGCCTGATGACCAATACGTCATCTATGGATATCCGTTTGCCGTCAACTGGTCTGGGCCCATTGTGCTCTCTGATGAACACACCGAGGTCCGTTGGTTACGGTTTGGGTCTGCGATCGAGTTGTTGACCTATCAGAGTAGTCAGGTTGCGTTGTCGGAGTTGCAGCAGAGGCTACTGTCGGACGACATGAACGACGTGGCGTCCAGCGGTGGGATTTGGACCACCTTGAATCCATTGAGCGTGGTGTCCGCAAGCCAGAACTCAGTGAGTCCCACATCGCCCCAGGGCCTTTCGATTATCTGAGAAACAGACTCGCCAACCAGACACCCCCCTCTCCCTTGATGGGACAGGGTTGGAGCTAGCCCCGTACGCCGATACGGGGGTGAGGGTGACCCTCCCAATCCTGTGAATCTCAAAATCACACGAATCACAGTTCTGACTATCCCTTGACATCCGTTCCATCCATGCCGTACACTAGTTCCCATGAACGCAGCACAACAGTCCTCTATCAACCCCGCCTTCGCCGGTTACGCCGCCCAGCAGATCCAGGAGGCCACCGGCGGTATCGACCGCGTCTTCGACAACCTGCTCGAAATCGCCAGGGGCAACGACCCTTCCGCCAACGGATACGACCGCCTCAGGGCCACCAGGGTTCTCTACGACAGAGGATTCGGCAAAGTCACCAGGAGCACACCCCGCACTCCGATACCGGAGTCGGAACGACCCACAGAATCAGGGGAATCCGGTAATCCTACGAATCACAGTTCAGACGTCCCCAACCCCGCTACCGCCGCTGCCGACTCCGGTCGCCCCGTCGCGCGCCTCGAGCAGAAGCTCGACGCCGCACTCGGACCTCCCCAGGCCCCGGATAAGCAGCAGGGCGGGGACACTCCCCCGACAAGGCTCGACGAGCCCGGCCACGTCCCCGACGCGGATGGCTACATACCCGACCTCGCCCGCCAGGCCCAGTACTACGTACTCGAAATCACCAACTACGGTGCCGAGCTCGCCTCCATCCTGGCCTACATACACGAACCCGACCCAGAAGACACTTCCATCAGGGCCTGCCACCGCATAACCGCCGGCCAGATGATCCTCGACCGCGTCATCGGTGCCGTCGCCGACCTCCAGCAGCCCCTCGACCACTGGCAAGACCCGTCCTTGGAACCTAACTGGATCAAAAAGCACCCCTCGGAGATCGACTCGACCATCCCCCTCGAAAAGATCATCGAGGCCGACCGCGCCGCCCGCCAGCACATTGAGGACATGCGGAAAGAGCGCGAAGAGTTCCAACCGTGCGAGGAGACCGGCCCCTGCTACGAATGCACCGACGACTACCCCTGCGAGTACCACGCAATGGCTGAAGAGCTCTCCAAGCCCGAAGACGAGATCATCATGACCGCCCGCGGCATGAGAAACCTGGACATCTTCCGCGACCGACTCTACTTCGACGAATACGGCCTGCTCCGCCTCCACCCCCCGGAACACATCGACGACTCCTAGCTGCGGTGAAGTACAGTCGGATGCGTTATAATGTCTGCCATTCCAAGTCTCAATCTCAGGGAGGGCAGCATGGCGGAAGCCGACTGGGGTCAGATATACAAAGACATTGGAGCGCAGCCTGTCATAAACGCCATCGGCAGCGTGACTATGCTCGGCGGATCAACGCCCGTGCCCGAAGTGCGGGAGGCGATGGAGGCCGCTGGTGTCGCCTACATTCCCCTTACGGAGCTGGAGGAGAAGGCGGGTAGGGCAGTGTAGCGGGCGCACAGATTTGCCGGCGTAGGGTGGACGCTCAAATGGTATAATGGGTGCTGAGAGGTTAGCAGCCTGCTAGTTTGACGATTGCACCGAATGGAAATAAAATCCTGCCCGCGTAGTCAACATAGTCAAGTATCTCCGGAGAGGATTGTGGTATTTCCGGATACTCCAAGAGAAGAATACAGGAACAATCCCCTTGAAGAGGTGATTTGCCAACTTCGGTTTCCCACTATACTCAAGATTGGGACAACTTCACCTGCGGACTTTCAGGATCATATCAGGAAGCAATTTCCTCTGTACGAGCAAGGCCCGGTCATCCCCGTCCCTGAACAGATAATGGGGATACTATCTGATTCTGGCTTGGAGGATATGTTCGCCACTCAAATGCCGCGTCTTCACCGATTTGTCACAGAGGACAAGGCTCGTTCTATCTCTTTGCAGTCCGATTTCATAGCTTTCAGCGTATCCGACTACAAGAGATGGCAGACTTTTCGTGAGCAGTTTGAGTTCGTGGAGCGAGAATTCAGACGCTTGTATGAACCTCAATTCTACACTCGCATAGGTCTCAGGTACCGGGACGTGATAATCAGAGAGAATCTGGGACTTGCAGATCGTTCTTGGGGAGAGTTGCTAAATATGGACTTGGCTGGTTTGCTTGGACATGATGAAGCATCCAGCTTGGTTGCCCAAACTTTGACGGCCGTTCAAATGAGATTGCCAGAAATAGAAGGTGTACAATTGACGCTTCAATATGGATTGCGGCCCGAGTCTCCGCAATTACCTGCTGACAGATACTTCATTGATGCAGATATTTCCATAGAACAGAGGATGGAGCCCAATGCGAGTTTTAAATTACTTGACCAGTTCAATCGAATCGCGGGGAACATTTTCAGGTGGGCCATCAGCGACACCTTACGTAACGCACTGGAATCCGAGCCTATCTGAAGCAGGAGCTAGGATGCACCACTCAGGCGATGGGTTCACATTCAACATCACCACTGCGGGTGACACGCCCCTCTATGTGGAAGGAAGTGGTCAGGGAGAAGACGCGCGCACAAGGGCGGCTTGCATGGTCATTCTGGGGTTTATGCCCTCGGAAGGTCTGGAGGAAGCGGTTGACACATTGAAAGACATGTATCAATTCTACGCATGCCCGCCTGACAGAGTACTACCTGCACCGATAGTATTTGAGATGAACGCTGTCGTCACGTCAGCAAAATAGCATTGGCTTTGGCACAATCATCGTGGAATCGTTATACGTCAAATCGCCAAGTACTGGCTCGCTTCGTCAAGGAGAGATTCTGCAAGGTGTAAACGAGAGCACATTCAATATAGACGAATTGCCACAAGATATTTTATCCGCGGACAATGTCAAAATAGAAGTAAGACGTCATCCCATGGTGATTGTGTTAAGTCCGGATTGTGACCTCGAATGGGATTACCAAGCAAGGAAGGGGGTATCCAATCCTGACACGAAATTGATGAGTCACATCTTGTTGTGCGACTTAGAAGATGAGGCGACATTACGCGAGACTAGGCGAGTAAAGTCACGTAAGGAATTCGAAAAGGTTAAGGAAAATCGGGAAGAGCGGTATCATCATCTTCGAGCCAGCAACACGGATAGCGGTTCTAGTATTGATGAGTTTTATATAGACTTCAAGCGTATGTTCGCGTTGCCCGCTGAGTACGTTACTCATGAATCCGAATCAGATAGAATCGAAAGGCTCAGTGTACTGAAACCTCCATGGGTTCAGCACTTAACTCATAGATTCACTTTCTTTTTGGGCAGGATTGGACTACCTGATGAAGAATAGAGAAGAATAGACATGAAAGGGGGTATCGCTATAAAAGAATCAGATTGGGGTCAGATATACAAGGACATTGGAGCGCAGCCTGTCATAAACGCCATCGGCAGCGTGACTATGCTCGGCGGATCAACGCCCGTGCCCGAAGTGCGGGAGGCGATGGAGGCTGCTGGTGTCGCCTACATTCCCCTTACGGAGCTGGAGGACAAAGCCGGTCGGGCAGTTGCCGAGATGGTTGATGTGCCCGCCGCTTGGATAACGTCGGGAGCCGGGTCCGCCCTCACGCTCGCCGCCGCGGCCGTGATGGCCGGCGATGACGACGACAAGATCGAACAGCTCCCGGACACCACCGGCATGAAGAGCGAGTTCCTGATTCAGAGGCGACAGCGCTACTGGTACGACAGGTGCCTCGAGGCCGCCGGCGCCAAGCTCGTCGAGTTCGGTACTGATGAGGGTACGACCCGGGAGGACCTCGAAGACGCCATAGGCCCCGGCACCGCCGCGGTCCACTTCTACGCAGTCGAGCAGGACCCCGATCCCAATATCCTCCCCCTCGCCGACTGCATCGAGATCGCCCACGCCCACGCGATTCCCGTCACGGTCGACGCCGCGGGGCAGATTTTCCCTCTGGAGAACTTCGGCAAGTACGTCAGGATGGGCGCCGACTTCCAGTGCATCGCCGCCAAGTACATGGGCGCTCCGCAGTCCACCGGCCTCGCACTAGGGACCGAGGATATGATCCGAAAGCTCGGATACCAGTCATTCGTCGCCTACGAGGGACGCCGGGTCCGGGGCATCGGCAGGCCGCACAAGGTCGACCGACAGGAGATGATCGGCGCCGTGGCCGCCGTCAAACGATGGGTTACGATGGACCACGAGTCTCGACTCGCCGAAATGGAGCAGAAGAGCCAGGCGATACTCGCGCCGCTGCGGGGCATCCCCGGACTGAAAGTCGAGATGATAGAAAACATCATCGGTCACCAGCCATTCGGCGTCAGACTTGAGGTCGATCCCGATGTAGCGGGCTTCACCACCCAGGACCTAGTAGATCGACTTAAGGCGGGTGACCCTCCCGTATGGACGCGCATCCGCGAAGGCGAGGAGCACATCGCCATCCACGTTTTCGGCCTGTACGAAGGCGAAGAGAAGATCGTTACCCAGCGCATCGCCGCGGAGTTCGGAGCTTGAGGTCCGCGATCTGAGACCCACGCTTCACATCGACCCATGCCAGGCCCGCTCGACGGAATCCGCATAGTTGACCTCACCCAGGTGCAGGCGGGGCCGTCTTGCACCCAGCTATTCGCGTTCCTCGGTGCCGACGTAATCAAGGTCGAGGAGCCGATCGCTGGCGACCGCACCCGCCGTCAGCAGGGCGTCCGCGATGACGTGGACAGCTTCTACTTCATCGTATTCAACGCCAACAAGCGCAGTCTCACCCTCAACCTGAAGACAGATAGGGGACGTGAGTTACTCCTGAAGCTGGTCGGGCAGGCCGACATCGTCGTTGAGAACTACGGCCCCGGTCAGATGGAGCGGTTCAACCTCGACTACGAGGTCCTCACGCAGGCTAACCCCAAGATCGTCTATTGCACGATCAAGGGGTTCGGAACGTTCGGCCCCAACGCGCACGTCAAGAGCTTCGAGCACATCGCCCAGGCCGCCGGAGGCGCGATGAGCGCGCAGGGCGAACCCGGACGGGAGCCGACGTTCGTAGCGCCCGGCGTCGGAGACTCCGGCACTGGACTTCACGCCGGAATCGGTATGCTCGCCGCCCTAAGACGGCGGGACGCAACCGGCGAACCGCAGCGCGTCGAGGTCTCGATGCAGGACGGCATCGTAAACCTGATGCGCATCCGAATGATCGACACGTTCAACTCCGGTCAGCCCGTCGAGAGAAGCGGCAACCGCATCTGGGGCGAGCCGTCCATGCTCTATCCGTGCAAGCCCGGCGGCCCTGACGACTACGTGGCGATCGTCATGGCCGGCGACTCTTGGGACTCGATTCTCGCCCTCGCTGGCCGCGCAGACCTGATCGGCGACCCCAGGTACGCCACCGCCGAAGCGCGGCAAAGTAGGCTCGATGAGGTCGAGGCGGTCGTCAGCTCTTGGACGCGCACCGTGACGAAGTTTGAGGCCATGGACATACTGACTGATCTCGGCATCCCCGCCTCGGCGGTGCAGGACTCCTGTGAGGTGCTGGCTGATCCCCACCTGAAAGCAAGGGAGATGGTGGTCGACGTCCACGACCCCGCACGCGGGGACTACCAGATCATCGGATGCCCGATAAAAGTCGAGGGCAACGACGTCGAGGTCCTCCCGCCGCCGCTGCTCGGCGAGCATTCGGAAGAGGTGCTTGCCGAACTGCTGGGAATGAGCCACGAGGAGATCGAGTCGCTGCGAGAGGAGGGAGTTGTCTGATGGAAAAGGACGAAGTCATCAGCCGTGTAAGGACGGAGCGAAGTCGCTGGAACGACGTGATGGCTCAGATCGACAACGACCTGATGCTGAAGCCGGGAGTCGAGGGCGACTGGTCGGCCAAGGACATCCTCGCTCACGTTATGTGGTACGAGCGCGAGATGGTCGGGATGCTCAAGTCCCGCGCCCTGGTCGGCTCCGACCTCTGGGCGCTCCCGCTGGACGAGCGCAACGCCGGAGTCCACGAGGAGACCAAGAACATGACTCTGGACGAAGTGCGCGCGGAGTCCGCGAGAGTGTTCCCTGAGCTTCTGGAACAGCTAGAGTTGCTGCCATCAGAGGCGTACAACGACTCCGCTCACTTCGAGCACATGCCCGCCGAGTGGGAGCCGTGGTTCGTAATCGCCGGCAACACCTTCAACCACTACTCGGACCACACCGAGTCTATACGGCAGTTGCTGGCGTCACAGGTCGAGTGACTACCGTCTCGAACTTGGGCATCTGGTACAATTTCCTGGAGACGGGGGACTCCAATGGCGACGATCAACACAATCGAAGACCTCATCCGCATTCTCGACGAGAATCCGGAGTGGACGGAAGCTCTCCGCAGCCGCCTGCTAACGCGTGAGCTGCTGGAGCTGCCCGCACGCTTCGCGGAGTACGCCGAGTCCAACAACGAGAGGTTGGACACCATCGAAGCCAGACTGGACACCATCGAAGCCAGACTGGACACCATCGAAGCCAGACTGGACACTCTCGATAGGCAGTTGGAAATCGTCAAGGCGCAATTGCAGAGCCTTGAGCTGCGCATCGACAGGTTGGATCGACGCATGGAGAGGTTCGAGGACGATATGGCCCGTTTCCGCTCCCGCCACGCCAGCGAGATGGTTAAGGAGCAGAGCGACATTATGGCCGACGAATTGGGCTATCGGAAGGTTCAGACGCTCACAAGGCGGGATTTGTTGCGGATGGTCAATGCCGCCGACACCGAAGATATTTCGAGAAGTGATCTGCGCAGCTTCAGGCGCGCCGACTTGATCGTGGAGGCAGTTGAAGATAGCACCGGAGAATCCTGCTACCTTGCGGTGGAGATATCTTTCACTGTCAATGGGCGCGATACAACGCGAGCTATCAGGAACGCAAAGTTTCTATCGAGGTTCACGGGCTTGCGTGCGGTCCCCGTCGTTTCAGGGGTACGCAAAGACGACCTCGTGAACTCCGACCTAACCGCGGGAAATGTCTCTTGGTTCGAAATTGAGGACGAGGATCTGGAGACGGAGTAGCCCAGGTTCAGATCGAGCAAGGTAGGGCCCGGCCCTCTGATATGTCGGGTGAGTACTCAGTCAGCCGCTGGTATCGCCAATGCCGGATGCGCCTGCGGCGGACGCTGTGAGGCGACAACAGTCGCCTGCTCATCTGTCGTCATGCCCTCGAACCGCTCAGCGGCGTCGAGCACCTTGGGCAGCAGGCTGATCTCTCCGCTGCTCGGTGCCGTGTGCATCGGCTGGGACAACACCCACCATAGAGACCTGTCGATGTCTGCCTGGTCTCGGTGCGGGTCGTACCACGTGTGACACTCGCGCGGACCTGATCCCCAACCACCGCGCGCGATCATCTTTATCGTCTGGATGCCGACATTCCGCTCTCCACACTCGGCGAGCAGCGCCTCGGAATCGCGTCGATAGTTGGCGTCACGCGCCATCGCCGGATTCAGCGGGAACATGACGGTGTCGAAGTCGAACCGTCGCAGCCCCTCCAGGATGGTACTCGGAACGCTCGGACCGTGGCCCGTAATGCCGAGCCACTTCGTCAGCCCCTGCTCTCGCATCTCGACCAGCGTCTCAAGCGCTCCACCCTTCGCGGTCACGCTGTCAAGCTCATCCAGGTTGACCACCGAGTGAAGCTGGAACAGGTCGAAGTCTTCGACATTCATCCGCTTCATGATGCTCTCAACGTCGCGCCACGGCCTCGTCGCGGTTGCGGAACCGGGTCTTGGATCCGAGGAACACACTGTCGCGGATTTCGGGCATCCAAGGGGCCATCCGCTCAATCGACTGCCCGTAGCTCGGCGCTATGTCGATGTGGTTGACCCCGTGGTCCAAGGCCAGTCGTATTGCTTGATCGGCTTCATCCTGATCGACGTATCCGACGGCGAATGCCCCGAACGTCACAACAGTACTCTCGTGTCCCGTACGTCCCAGGTTGCGCTTTTCCATGTTGGGCCTCCTCCGTCTGACTCTGCCACCGTATCCTGGGCGGTGTGATAAACTTTCGCCCTCGACTCCCCTACGCTTGATGGAGGATACAGCAAATGTCCCAGATATTCGATATTGCCGACCGATACGTGGAGAAGGTCGCGGAGATGAGCCCTTTCAGCGCGACCTACATGGGGGTTCCGGGCCACGATCACGAGATGAACGACTTCTCACCCGAGGCCGCCGAAGCGGAAGCCGAGCGTGATAGGGCGACGCTCGCAGAGTTGAATTCAACTCCCATCGAGGACGACCGCGACAGGATCGCTCGGGACGCGATGGTGGACAGCCTGAGCCTGAGCTTAGACCTCCACGACGCCAGCGAGCACTTTCGCAGTCTGAGCATGATCCACAGCCCCGTCCATAGCGTCCGACAGATTTTCGATCTGATGCCGCGTGAGAGCGAGGAGGACTGGGCCAACATCGCGTCCAGGATGGCGCTGATTCCGCAGGGTCTCGACAGCTACCGCCGGACGCTGGACGTGGGCCTTAGACGCGGCCTGGTTGTCGCAAAGCGACAGGCGCGCGAGACCGCCGAGCAGTGCGACGTGTGGATAGGCGCGGCCGAGGGCCACGAGTCGTTCTTCCGCGGTCTGGTGTCCGCGTTCGATCAGTCGGGCCTCGCCTCGCCTGGACTCAGGTCAGACCTCGAATCGGGCGCCGTGGTTGCGGACCAGGGAATCGAGAACATGGCCCGGTTCCT
>JAKZVY010000223.1:0-4598 GCA_047515825.1 Dehalococcoidia bacterium | reverse complement strand
CGCATACACACTCTGGGGCAACACGACGTTGGGACTGCTCTGCTACTGGTGGCACTCCAGTCGCCAACAGGCCGGGCGCGGAAGTATGCCCATCACGGCCATCCGCGCCATGCCGACTCTGGACGTCATCAAGCTGACTGCAGAACAGCTTGCGACCGCCGAGAACATCTTCTCGGACATGCGAGACTCGCTATTCCTCCCTGCCAACGAAGCCTGGCACGACAACACCCGCCAGGAGCTTGATTACCGCGTCCTGATCGAGATGCTCGGCCTGCCCACGAGCATCATCCAGTCCCTCGACCTGCTCAGGCTCAAGTGGTGCTTAGAGCCCAGCGTCCACGGCGGCAAGAGCACCGCCCCGGAAGGCGCGTTGGGGTAGCCATGTGTCCGCTATATTGGAAGACAAGCTCTCCGTCAGGGGATTTACATTGCTGACGCAAGAACACGTACAAACGGCCCGTGAGTTCTTGGCAGACGCGGACGAGGAGTTCGCCGCTGGTGACGTGCTCCAAGCGTCCGAGAAGATGTGGGGAGCGGCCACTTATGCGGTGATAGCAGTCGCCCAGAGGCGCTGCTGGCTATATGGCGGACATCGGGAGCTTGTTTATGCTGTCCGCCGGTTGGCCGATGAACTGGCCGACGACTCCTTGCGATCAGAGTTTTCGACCGCAGAGGGCTTCCATGCCAACTTCTATCATGGCTACCTGGAGGACTTTCAAATCGAGGACTACCGCTCAATCGTCCAACGGTTCGTCGGTCGAATGCTCAGCTTGGCGGAGTGACCCGTCAGCCCGTTAGGAACTTCCTGACCAGCCTGACGAATTCGTCAGGACGTTCGATCTCCGGCCGGTGACCGCAGTTGTCGATTACGGCGAGGTCTGAGCCCGGTATCGACTCGTGGTACACATGCGCGGCGCTCAGCGGAACGATCGGGTTCTGCCTGCCCCAGATAATCTGCGTCGGCAGGCCTTTGAGTCTTCTCAGCAGGTGTGGAAGTCCTGGGTAGTGCATGTACGGACGCCAGGTGAGACGGCAGGCCTGCTCGCGGGCCACCTCCCAGTACTCGACCTGATCCGGTGTCGGCTCCTCAGGGCAGATCTTCTCGAACTCCGTCGTGTTTTCCGGGTCCAGGAAGCTCTCCGTCAGGAACTCCGTCGCCACCACGAGGAACATGTCGAAAATCTCGCCCGAAGGCGGCTTGATACCCATCGGGTTCACGAGGACCAGCTTCTCGAACCGGTCCGGGTGCATCGTGGCCATCTCAGCGGCGAGCCAGCCCCCGAATGAGAAGCCCATCAAGTTGACCTTGCCGACACCCATATCGTCAAGGGCCGTCAGATACCACCCGGCGAGGTCGCGCATGTTCATGATCCAGTCGAGGAACTGCGAGTCGCCGAAGCCTGGATGAGACGGGATGGTCAGCTCGAACGTCTCTGAAAGACTCTCATGGAAGCTCATCCAGCCCGGATGTCCCATCTCGTCGTGTAGGATGAGCAGCGGGTCGCCACTCCCTCCTTTGACGACCTGGACGTTCGCGCCCGCCGCCTCAACCATCTGCTCAGTCCACGTTTTCAAAGCTGTTGTCAATTCTCTTCCCTCTTTCTCAAGGTAACCGAATTAGTCTTGAACCAACTCGTCGCCCGATATGTCCCTAGGCAACCTCAAACAGATATGACCTCTTCCTTTACGAGATTGAGCCTGATGGAATGGGGCGCACAGCCGTCATCGAAGTGACAAAGCACAGCGTCTTGAACCATGTATTTCAGATCGTCCCACGAGTCGCCTTGTGTGATAATGTCGAACCCTTGAGCAACAGCGTAGTAGCCGCCCTCCTCAGCTTCGTATGCTTCGAAAATTATCTCGCTTGGTTTCACTGCATCACCTGTGAACGTTGTGCATTCGTCGGCTCCGACGCATTATAGTACACCCTAGACTGTTGATGCAGAGGATGAACAGGGGCGACTTGCCATGGGCGACGTTGGAATTGCGGGACTGAGGCCGCCGGGCGGCAACTGGCGGGACGTGCTGGAGATGGCCGCGCTCGTGGACGGGCTGGGGTATAGCTGCATCACAACGGGCGAGGCGTGGGGTCAGGATGCGTTCACGTCTCTTGCGCAGGTCGCCGCAGTAACCTCGCGCATACGCATCGGCACCAGCATAGTACCCATCTTCGCGCGCTCCCCGGCAAACATGGCGATGACAGCTCTGAACATGGACCTGATGTCCGAGGGGCGATTCTTCCTCGGTATCGGCGCGAGCGGCCAGCTTGTTATCGAGGACTTCCACGGCGAGCGGTTCCGCAAGCCGCTGACGCGTATGCGCGAGTACATCGACATAATCCGAAAAGCGTCGCGCGGAGAGAGAATCGACCACGATGGAGAGTTCTTTCAGACCAGGCGGTTCAGGCTAGGATTCCAACCGTACCGCACCGATCTGCCGATCTACATCGCGTCGCTCAGTCCGCCGAGCCTCCGGCTCACGGGCGAGCTGGCCGACGGCTGGCTGCCGATCTTCCTGGCGCCGTCGAGGATGGACGCGTCGCTGGCCGATCTCCAGGCTGGCGCCGACCGAGCAGGCCGCTCACTGGACGACGTCGCCTTCTCACCGCAGGTGTCGGTGTACGTCACAGACGACATTCCCGTCGCGCGCGACCGTGAGCGTCCGCACATCGCGTTCTACATCGGCGGTATGGGAGTGTTCTATCACCAGTATCTGCACCGGATCGGCTTCGGAGAGGAGTCCGACCGTATCCGCGAGGCATATCTGTCCCGCGACAGGGAGCGTGCGGCCAGGCTGGTTACCGATGAGATGGTTGACGCGATGACGATCATCGGCAACCTCGAAGAGTGCCGCAATCAGATGCAGACCTTCTTCGACGCCGGAGTGGACGAGATCCGCATGGTCCTGAATGAGCCGGACCTCGAGTCCTATGTCCGAACGTTGGAGGCGCTTGCGCCCGGCTGAGAATAGTCAGCTAACAGAGCTGGTACTCCCGGCTGGACACGATCAGCTTGAACAGGTCTAGGATAAGCTCCTGCGAGACGCCGTCCTCCATCCCGGCTGACGCGACTTCGTTCAGCAGAGCGCGGGTCTCATCCCCGACCTCAATCGGGCCGAGCACGTCGAGGCAGGCGTTGACCAACTCCTCTGGGTCCGCGTCTGTTGCGTCTGCGCTGCTCACCCTGCTCACCATGTCCTGGACTCCGGGATTGGATGCGTCGCTCATGTGCTGAGCGGCGAAGTTGACGCGATCGACCAGCGAGCCGCTGGTAATCCACTCCTCGCCGGTGTGCCAGCCTTCGACCGACGGAGGGTCGAGCAGCTTCTGCCCCATGAATCCACCCTCCTCCATCACGGTGTAGATGCCGCTGTTTCCGCTGTCTGGTACCTGGAACTCGCCGGTACGTCGCAGCGTTCCGATGATGACCTCGGCCGGACTCTTGACCCGGTGGAAGCGCGCCTGCTTGAAGAAGTCGGAGTTGAACATCACGCGCAGAACCGAGCGGATGTCGTGGTCGTGCTCAAAGTAGGCGGCGGCAAGCTGCTCAATGGCGTCAGGGTCTCGCGGTGGGGTCTCGTTCCACTGCGGCACCGGGACCTCGTCGGCGACGAAGAAGTTGTACAGGTGCCTGGATAGGAATCTCGCCGCCGCTTCCTGACGGCAGATGATGTCGACAACGTCGTCTCCGTCGAATGGCCCCGACTCGCCTAGGAACGACTTCGATCCGTCGTCGTGATCGTGCTTCCGGTACTCGTGGTGCCAGGAGATGCGGCCGTACGGCCAGATCGAGTCCTTCTGCGCCATCATGGCCATGTACTCGCCGTTTTTCACCGTCCAGCCGGTGAACGCGCGCGAGCACTCCTTGATGTCGTCCTCGGTGTAGTTGCCGACGCCCATCGAGAAGAGCTCTAGTATCTCGCGACCGTAGTTCTCGTTGATCGAGTCCTTGTGGTTGGTGTGGTTATCCAGCCAGATGATCATAGCCGGGTCTTTCGACAGCTCGATAAGCAGGTCGTCGAACCTGCCCATGCCGTGACGCCTGAACATGTCAACCTGGTTGGTGAGCACCCCCACGTTGTTGAGCTTGTTCTCGCCGGTCGCGAACACGCCGTGCCAGAACAGCGCTATCTTCTCCTCCAACGGGCAGCTACTGGAGACCAGCCGATACGCCCAGTAGGCCGGGTTGTGGCCCTGGAGGGAGTGAAGATCGACGTGACGCCGGAATATCAGATCGTCGGGAATGCTGTTCGGCTCCCCCGGGTTGAGGAGGTCTTCGACCAGATCCTCGTACTTCATTTCCGAGTAGCGGTCCAACTCTTCGGGCGTCGCTCCGAATCCGGCGCGTCTCGCTAGGTGCGCTGCCAGTTGGCGTTGTTCAGAAGTCATTGCGGTTCCTCTCTGTGCTGCGATCCATCTGTTGCCTATCTGACGGTTCATCCCATGAAACTCACGACTGTTCAAACACCTGAATGCGGTGGCGGCTGTGCTCTGTGACATACAGCCGGTCTTCGGAGTCGAGCTTCACAGATACCGGCCCCCAGAAGATCGGCTCCGACTGAGAGGCGGTGTGGTAGGCGTTCGTGAGGTGCTGAGGAAG
>JAKZVY010000222.1:0-14030 GCA_047515825.1 Dehalococcoidia bacterium | reverse complement strand
AGATAGAGCAGGCCCACAAAACATTCCGACTCGCCCAAAACAACGTCACCCCGTACTCCGATACGGGGCCGGGCACGACCCACCCCTGCCTTGAGCGAAGCGTGCTCTGATACAATGACCCGGACGCGAATCTGAGACCATGACCACCATCAACACAATCGAAGACCTGCTCCGCCTGCTCGACGAGAATCCCGAGTGGGTCGAAGCCCTACGCGCCCGCCTGCTGAGCCAGGACCTTCTCGACCTCCCTGAAAGGTTCTCCCAGTTCGTCGACGAGATGCAGGTCTTCAGAGCCGAGGTCAATCGCTTCGTCGAGGCCACCGACAGGCGGTTCGATGCGATTGAAGCACGTCAGGCCAGGATGGAAAACGACATCAAGGAAATCCGACAAGATGTAGGCGAACTCAGCCAAGACATGAGAGTCGTCCGTCGAGACATAGCCGTACTCAGAGGTAGCCACGCTAGGACCGCCACTCTCAGAAGTGCCACCACCATCGCCCGAAAAATGGGGCTGCGTCGAACCAGGACCCTCTCCGAAGACGACCTCTGGGACATCACGGACTCGGCAGACACCTCAAGCATCCACGCCAACGTCCTGGACAGTTTCCGCAGCGCCGACCTGGTGATGGAGGCCACCAACACGGAAGGCGAGGTCTGCTACATCGCTACGGAGACCTCCTTCACGGTCCATCAGATAGACATTTCGAGGGCCACGCGCAACTCCCGGTTCCTGACAAGGTTCACCGGCAGACCGGCGTTCGCCGCCGTGGCAGGCGAGTATGTCGCCGACGATATTCAGGATGTGATAGATTCAGGCGGGGTGTTCTGGCACCAGCTAGAGCCGTCAGACTTGGAAGCGGCCTAAGTCGTATTGATTTTCCTACGTGCTCACCTGTTCCAAGCTCAAGTAAGGTGTTGAATCACGCTCTGGACCGCCAGCCCGAAAGAATCATGGCAATCTCTGAATCCCATAAATCACAGTTCAGACGATTACGGCGGAATGTCAACACAGTTCGCCCATTGCCGCTGTCCGCTACCGCTCACCCCATCTTGATCTGCTGTCTGGCTGTCAGATGCCACTCGATCCAACCGCAGCGACCATAGCTGAGCCGAGTCACGCCCAGCTTGCAGAGAGACCCCTTCTTGACCCTGATTACGGGTACGTGCTCCCCTGTCACCACAACCGCGATCAAGCCACTCAGATACGGCTCATGTCCCACGACCATTACGTCGCCTGCGGACGAGTACTCCGCCGCCAGCTCCTCTAGCAGCGCAGCCGGGTGCTCAGACGGCCTCAGAGCGTCCGACGTGACCAGCCTACTCGGCTTCCGAAGACCCCGGTGGACGATCTCCGCCGTCTGCATCGCCCGGATAAGCGGACTGGCGACTATCACGTCCATAGAGAGTCCGAGCCCGTTTATCCCCTTCACCTGGCGACGCATCCGGCGCATACCTTTCGCGGTCAGCGGACGCTCGTCGTCGTTGGCGTACTCGCGCCCGTTCCGTTCACGCGCCAATCCATGCCTGAGCACGTATAGATTCATGATCCGCATACCTCCTCGCATCTCCCAATGGGGTCCTTCTCAATTGCAATTACGCCCTCCTAGCCCTAATATAGCGGACTATGGGGGCCACGTCTGTCAAACTGAACGCGCTTGGGGGGTGAACTAATGACGAACAATACGCTTGCAGGTCAGGCTCGCACCAGCGACCACGACGCTTACCTGAGCACCGACGCGCACCCGGTCAAGAAGGAACGCGTCCGTATTCTGGAATCCGAGCCGCTCGATGATCCTCTGAACATCAGCCCCGAGAACCGCGTCAGATACTTCCGCGAGAACCTCTTCCCCTATTCTTATCGGATGCGGACCAGGGAGTACAATGCGCAGAAGCTCCCCCTCCAGGTTGAGCTCGTAAAGCTCCAGAACTGGATCAAGGACACCGGGGAGCGGGCTATCATTCTCTTCGAGGGGCGCGACGCGGCGGGCAAGGGCGGCGCAATCAGGCGGTTCATGGAGCACTGGAACCCGCGCAGCGCCCGCGTGGTGGCTCTGGACAAGCCATCGGACGTAGAGGTCGGCCAGTGGTACTTTCAGCGCTACATCAGCCACTTCCCCGCGGCTGGCGAAATCGTCCTATTCGACCGGTCGTGGTACAACCGAGCAGGCGTCGAGAGGGTCATGGGATTCTCCACCGACGCCGAGTACAGGCTGTTCATGCAGCAGGTGCCGCAGCTAGAGAAGATGATCGTCGATAGCGGCATCCACCTCATCAAACTGTACTTCTCGGTAAGCCGGAAGGAGCAGCTCAGAAGGTTCGAGAAGCGAGCCAAGGACCCGCTCAAACAGTGGAAGGTGAGCTCTGTCGATATACAGTCGAAGGACAAGTGGAGGGAGTACACCGAGGCGAAGGAGGCGATGTTCCTCCTGACTCACAGCGACATCGCCCCGTGGACGATCTTAAAGTCCGATGACAAGATGCGAGCCAGGATCAACGCGATTCGCCACGTGCTCCATGTGATGGACTACAAGGGGAAGGACACCTCAATCGCCCACGCTCCCGACCCTTCGATAGTCGCATCGTCCCACGAGGTGTACACAGCCGGCGCACCCCTGCGCTAGCCGGGTCATCGCCTGAAGTCGACGGATGCCATTCGTCCAACCATCCCCCATCCGCGAATTGCTGATAGTTAACCGTACAGTCTCCCTCACGGAGGAAACCACATGGACATAGAGCCATTCACCATAGACATCCCGGCCGAGACCCTCGAAGACCTGAGAAACCGGCTGAACCAAACGCGCTGGCCGGACGAGATCGAGGACTCCGCCTGGGACTACGGATCAAACCTCACCTACATGCGGGAGCTTTGCGAGTACTGGGCTGACGGTTTCGACTGGCGGGCGCAGGAGGAGCAGATCAATCAACTCCCCCACTTCCGAGCCGACGTCGACGGGCTGGGCATACACTTCATCCACGCCAGAGGCGCCGGTCCCGACCCGATCCCTCTGGTAATCACGCACGGCTGGCCGAGCACGTTCGCCGAGATGCTCAAGATCATACCGCTGCTCTCCGATCCGGCGAGCCACGGAGCCGACGCCGCCGACTCGTTCGACGTGATCGTTCCATCCATGCCGGGTTACGGGTTCTCAGACAGGCCATCCCAGCGGGGCATGAGCCCTCAGCGAATCTCGGCCCTCTGGCACAAGCTCATGACCGAGGGCCTAGGCTACGACGGATTCGTCGCGCAGGGCGGCGACTGGGGAGCGCAGGTCACGACGACACTCGGACTGGAGTATTCGGAGAACGTGCGCGGCATCCATCTGACGATGGCAGGAGGCGGCTCTCCGATCCCCGACGACGCGGACCTCTCCGAAGACGAAAAGGAGTTTCTCGCACATCGCGACTGGTGGCAGCAGGCTGAGGGCGCGTATGGACATCAGCATCGCACCAAGCCGCAGACACTCGCATACGGGCTGAACGACTCTCCGGCCGGAGTAGCCGCGTGGATAGTCGAGAAATGGCGCACCTGGAGCGACTGCGGCGGCGACATCGAGTCCCGCTTCTCAAAGGACGAGCTTCTCACGCATCTCACCATATACTGGGCAACGCAGACCATCAGCTCATCCGTGAGACTGTACTACGAAAGCGCGCTGGCCCCTTCCACCCTGTCGCCGGATAACAAGGTCACGGTGCCCACGTCTTTCGCCAAGTTCCCGGTGGAGATTAACTATCCGCCTGAGGAGTGGATAAAGCGATTCTACAACCTGGTCAGGTACACAAAGATGCCCAGCGGAGGCCACTTCGCCGCGGCCGAAGAGCCTGAGCTACTGGCCCAAGACATCAGGGAGTCTTTCAGGTCGCTGAGGTAGCGGCGAGGAACCCGAAGACGACGGATTAGATTATCCCGTCGGCCTTCAGGACGGCAACCTCGTCACGGCTGATGCCCATCTCGCCGACATAGATCTCCTCGTTGTGCTCGCCGAGGAGTGGAGCGCGTCGCTGGATCGACCACGGCGACTCAGGCAGCTTGTACGGCGCTCCGGCATATATAAAGCTCTCCCCCAAATCGGGATGCTCGACCTCGGTCGGAAAACCGCGAGCCTGGAAGTGGGGGTCCGCAAGTACGTCTTCAGGCGCGTTAATGATGCCCCACTGGAATCCCAACTCCTGGGCCCGCGTGAACAGATAGTGTGCGTCGTTCTTGTCCGCAAGCTGCTGGACCGCGCTAGCCACGCGGCGACTCTGCTCTTTCGCATAAGGGTCGCCACGACGCACCGGGGCACGGTCCGGGAACCTCAAGTATTCGCCGAGCTCGTCGATCAACCCTTCCTCTCGAAACCATTCCAGCATGACCTGCCACTGAGCATCTGTCCGAGCGGCCATACCGGCGTTAATGTAGCGGCCGTCTTTGCAGAGGAATTGAGCTTGCGATGTCGGGGCCACAGATGCGTGTCGCCCAGTCTGCCTCTGCACCGTCTCTTTGGCGACCAGCCATCCATAGCTGCCTGCCTCCGTGCTCACGTTCAGAGATGCGTGCATATTGGCGTCGATGAACTGACCGATACCTGTGAGCTGCCGGTGAATGAGCGCAATCATGACACCGACAACCGCGTAGTGGCACACGGTGTGATAGGCCTGATTGCCGCCGCCGCGCACGGGCGGGATCTCGTGATCGTCGTATCCAGAGCTCCAAACTGGGCCGCCGAACGCCATTGCGGTAAGGTCGGTAGCGGCGTAGTCACTGTACGGCCCGTCCTGTCCGAAAGGTGTTATGGAAGCCATAACTATCGACGGCGATACCCGTCTGACATCCGAGTATCCCAACCCCAAGGACTCCAGATGCCCGGCCGGAGCGCCATCGACCAGCACGTCGGCCCTAGCGATAAGTCTCTCGAACACCTCACGGCCACGGTCTTGCGTCAGATCCAGGGTGATGCCGCGCTTGCTGGTGTTGTAGTGCCAAAAGAAGAGGCTGCGATTCGGCCCCGGCTCATTCTGGTAGAACGGCTCGTAGCGGCGCGTGGGGTTTCCCATCGGTGACTCGACCTTGATGACGTCCGCACCCATATCGCCAAGCACCTTTCCGCACCAGGCACCGATCTCTCCACATACTTCCAGGACTCGCACGCCTCCAAGGACACTCGCTCCCAAGTCCGACCGCATCTCAGATCACACCTCTGTCGCTCAAGCCTCGGACAGTTTCGCTCCCCATCCCCAGAAGGTCGCCGAATATCTCGTCGTTGTGCTGACCCAGCGTTGGCGCTCCCAGTTCAATTACCGCGGGCGTCTCCGAAAGCTTTATGGGTGATCCGTCCACCCGCACCCGTCCCATCTCGGGGTGCTCCACCTCTGGAAACAGACCCCAGGACTGCGTGTTAAGATCGCGATCGGTCCGGTCCTCAGGACGCTGGACCGCCGCAGATGGTACTCCCTTGCCTTGCATCGCCTCCATGACCTGCATCGGTGTCCTTGCCGACGTCCACTCCTCGATCCGGATGTCGATCGCGTCGTGATGCTTGACCCGGCCTTCGACATTCGCAAGTCGGCTGTCGGCTGCCAAGTCGGTCAGGCCCATAACCTCGCACATGTCAATCCAGTCGTCATCGTTGCGCACCGCGATTGCGACCCAGCGGTCCTCGCCCTCGCAGCGATATATGCCGTGCGGCGCCATTACTGGATAGATGCTCCTGTTACTGTCAGGGCTGCCGGGACGCCTCGTGGGTACACCGTTGACGGTAAAGTCGAGCAGAGCTGGTCCATTCAGAGCCGCCGCGCCGTCTGTGCAAGACATGTCGACCCACTGCCCGAGACCGGTTCGATTCCGGTGATAGACGGCCATAAGAATCGCGATCGCCATGAGATAGCCGCCGGTGTGGTCCATGTAGGAAAAGCCCCATCCTGCGGGTGGCATGTCCGGGAGGCCGGACTGGAACGTGAGACCCGACACCGCCTGAACTATCGGCCCCCATGTCTTGAATTCTGAGTAAGGCCCCACGTGTCCAAAGCCGCAGTTTGAGACGTAGATGATGTCCGGCTTGATCCTGACCATCTCCTCATAAGAGAACCCCCATCTGACGAGGACACCCTTGCTGAAGTTCTCGGTCACTACGTCGCTGACGGAGATCAGATCTGCCAGGATGTCCTTGGCGCCGGACTTCCGCATGTCCAGGGTGACGCCGAGCTTCTCGACGTTGTGGTTATTGAACGCGCCGCCGAGCTCGATGCCTCGCCGGTCGTCAACAAATGGGCCACTGCCGCGGAAAATATCCCACCGCCCTTCCCTAGCCCTGTCCTCGATTCGGATAACCTGCGCGCCGAACGTGGAGAGGGTCTTCGTAGCCCCGGCGCCCGCCAACTGCCCCGTGAAGTCGCAGATGCGAATGGGCGAGAGGGCCGCACGACGGTCGCTGAAGACACGAACGCCCTGCGTTCGTGGACTATTCAGCATGTGATGTCCTCCCTCCGACCCCACACATGACTGTGGCAGGCGTCCGTGCGGACCCTGCCACAGTTAGTCTGGAGTACAATCGGGTGTCCCTGATCTACGTAACTTCGAGCGTAGGGTTGCGAAGCGGCGGGGCGAATTGCGTTCGGTCCAACTCGATTACATCTTTCTGGTAAATCTGGATCCGGTAACCCTCGTAGTCTGGAATCATGAGGCGGAACTGGTCGTCGATCCTGACGGACCTGGGGCGGCGGAGGTACTTCTCATTCTCGATCTTCCCCATCTCTCTCAGCCTGTTTGAGACGGCGTTGGTGAGCATGTACTGGCGCGCCACCCTGGACAGCGACGCGTCGCCGCGGAAGCTGCAGATGTAGTGGCCCTCGGAGTTGAACATCTGGACGCGGTTGTTGCCCCAGTCGGCCACGTAGATGTCCCCGTGAGCATCGACCGCGATTCCAGTCGGCCGCTCGAACTCCGCGTCGCCTGAGCCGCGCTTGCCGACGACGTTCTTCACCTCTCCTCCAGAGTCGAACACCTGGAAGCGGTTGTTGCCCCAATCGGCCACGTAGATGTCGCCAAGCTCGTCTACATGCACGCCCCAGGGCAGGGCGAACTGGCCAGGCCCGTCACCGTGCGACCCGAATCCGCCCAGGTACTCGCCCGACGTCGTGTAGCGTTGGACCCGGTGGTTCTTCGAGTCGACAACCACCAGGTTGCCTTCAGTGTCGAACGATATACCAGTCGGTCCGTCGAACTCGCCGTCCGAGTCGCCGTGAACGCCGAACATGGAGAGGAACTCGCCCTCACGATCGAACTTGTTGATTCGGTGCGTGGCCTCGTCGCTGATGAGGATGTTACCTTCGGCATCGGTGATGATCTGGACAGGCCAGAGCATCTGCCCGTCACCCGTGCCGTAGCTTCCAAACCCCTTGAGGTCGTCGGTTAGCGATTCGGCGTCCTCAATGGGCCAGATCCTCACCGACGCGGCTCCCTCGGAGCGCATGAGGATGAGGGTGTCATCGCCGGACCATGCGATGTCAACGGGGTAGCCGACAATGCGCCGCATTCCCAGAGTCCTGAGGTATGGGTACCCGGCTCTCAGTAATCCGTGTGGTCTGCCCATGTTCTGTCTCCTGATTCTACCCTCTCCAATCCAGGGCTAACTGGGGTAGGTATTCAATTCAATCATCTTCTCCCCCTTTCATCAAAGGAGAGGGGCGTTAGTTGATGTTCAGCCTCTCCCGTCAAGAGAGAGGGAGAGGCTGTCGGTCCTAGTTCCTGAACGGCGAGATCTGCTCGTAATCGCCCTTGACGATGGGCTTGGAGTCGACTTCGAGTATCTGCTCAAGCAGAGTGGCGTAGATACCCCGGAAGTCGATGGTGTGCTGCAAGTCTTCGCCGTGCTCCCAGTCGGCGGGATCGACAGACGGGTACTCGCTGTAGAGTCCGCCCGCGACGTTCTTGCCGAAGATGTAGGCGCCGCCGCCGGAGCCGTGGTCGGTGCCGCTGCCGTTGTCGCGCATCCTGCGCCCGAACTCGGTAAACACGAACACTGTGACCTTATCGGCTGCGTCGTGCTCTTCGAGGTCGTCGAGGAAGTCTGAGATCGCACCTGAGACGTCCCTCATCAGCGTGGGATGGTTCGGCATCTCGTTGGCGTGGGTATCGTATCCGCCATGCGCGGTATAGAAGATGCGAGTGCCGAGGTCGGCGAAGTGGATACGCGCGATGTCGCGCATGTTCTTGGCGATCTGATTGTCGGCGTACTCGACGTTGGACTGGTACTGGCCAGCCACGTCGGCGAGCATGTCCGCGCCCTTGAGCACATCCAGTCCGGTCTGGCCGATGTACTCGGCGACCTGGCCGGTGCCGATGGCCTGTCCGTACATACCCTTGAACGCCTCGAGGGCCCTGTCGCGCACACGCTGCTGCTCGATGCGGTTCATCACACCGTAGCTCTCCAGGTCACCCACGGAGGTTACCGGAACTCCGGCGACGGCCATTGCGCGAGGCAGGCCCATACCGATGTTGATGCCGGTCAGCACGTTTTCGCCATTGGGGTCGAGCTCTCGGATCGCCTGTCCGAGCCAGCCCTCGCTGCCGACGCGGTCGGGCTCCGCGGTGTGCCAGATGTCCATTCCGCGGAAGTGTGAGCGGTTCGAGTCGGGATATCCGATGCCTTGGATGATCGCCATCCTGCCCTCGTCGTACAGGCGCTTGAACGGGGCGGCGTTGGGATTGATCGCCAGAGTGTCGTCTATCGGCAAGACTTCATCCTGCTTCAGGACGACCGTATTCCGGGCATCATAGTAGTGCCGATTGGTGTAGGGAACGATCGTGTTCATGAAGTCGTTCCCACCGGTGAGCTGTACGACTACAAGGGTCTCTTCTGCAGTGCGGCTGGTCATCTCTCTCCTCACGTTGTTCATATTGACTCAAGGCTTGTCTAGGCGAATTGATAGTCTACGGTGGACGCCGTCATTTGCAACAGGTTGTGGACTCCCACGGACTCTGCGTCCTCTTCAATCTTGACGCGGGCAAGGTCAGCGGCGTAGGCAATCAGACCATCGTATGTGGACTGGCTGACGGTGATGCCGCCGAGCAGGTCGAGGCAGCGGTTGACGAGCTGGGACGGGTCGTCGTCGAGGGAGCCGACTTGGTCCACCATCGCCCGAACACCGGGCTTGGCAATGTCCTCGAACTGGCTCTCGACGAACCCGATCCGCTCACTGAGAGTGCCGGAGTCTATCCACTCGTGACCGGTGTGCCAGCCCTCGACAGTTGGCGGGTTCATCAGCCTCTGCCCCATGATCGCAAGCGTACCCTCACCTGCGGGGGGATCGAGCGTCGTGACCGCGAACTCGTGGATCCCAGGAGCAGGATTGTTGAACTCCCTTGTCTGGCGTAGGACGCCGACAATCAACTCGGTTGGGCTTTTGACCTTCTTGAACTCCCTAGCTTCCTTGAACCAGTCGGAGCCGAAGAGAGTCTTGAGAACCGGGCGCATCTGGCCGCCGGTCTCCATGAACACCCTGGAAAGCTCCTGGATCGCCTCTTCGTTCTTCGGAGGCTCGGTCGCCCAAGAGGGTACTTGCACCTCGTCTTCGACGAAGAAGTTGTACAGGTGGCGCGAGATGAATCTTGCAGTGGCCGGCTGCTTCACGATTATGTCTATGATGTCCTCGCCGTTGAAATTGCCGGTCTCGCCAATGAAGGTCTTCTCGCTGTAGTCGTGGTCGTCTTCGAGGAACTCGAAATCGGCCGAGTAGTGGCCGACCGGGTAGAGCGAGAGCGGCTGCCTGAACGTCCAGCCGGTGAAGGCGCGGGAAGCGGCCTTGATGTCGTCCTCGGTGTAGTTGCCGACGCCCATCGAGAAGAGCTCGAGCAACTCACGCCCGTAGTTCTCGTTGATTTGGTCCTTGTGGTTTTCGTTATTGTCCAACCAGAAGATCATCGCCGGGTCCCGGGAGAGCTCCAGCAGTATCGTTCTCACGTCGGTCATGCCGACGCGGCGAAACATGTCGATCTCTGAGTAGAGGGAGGGACCGTGTTCACTCTTGCCCCACGCAACCGGAAAGATGTGGTGGAGGAAGAGAGACATCTTCTCTTCAAGCGGCCTTCGGGTGTTGGTCATTCGATACATCCACTTGCCGACATGGACCGCCACCGGTTCACCACCGTAGTAGCGCTCGATATACGACTGATCCAGGTCGTCAAATCGCTCGGGGTTGACCAGGTCGTCGACTATCTCCTCGTAGGTCTTCTCACTGGTAAAGCTATCCAACTCCGCCTGCGTCGCGCCAAACCCTGCACGCCTCATCAGGTGTGCCACCAGCGCACGATCTGATTTCATCTCGTCTTCCTCCGCATCGAGGTTTTCAAGTGGTTGAGTGACGCTGAACGTGACCTTATAGCCGTCTTTCCGGTGGCATGAATTATAACCGCGATTCTGCCGCTGTGTGCACCTCCTGTGAGTAGATTTGATATGGGAATTAGAGGTGGAGAGTATCCACTCAATGTTGAGCCTGTTCCCAGTAGTTTCATGGTCAGCAACTGAACTTACTGCATGATGAACTCGTTGAGGCTTCGGAACTTCCTAGGCGAACTGGTAGTCTACGGTGGACGCCGTCATTTGCAGCAGGTTGTGGACTCCCACGGACTCCGCGTCCTCTTCACTCTTGACGCGGGCGAGGTCAGCGGCGTAGGCAACCAAGCCATCGTACGTGGACTCGCTAACAGTGATGCCACCGAGCAGGTCGAGGCAGCGGTTGACGAGCTGGGACGGGTCGTCGTCGAGGGAGCCGACACAGTCGACTATCTCCTTGACGCCCGGCTTGGAGATGTCCTCGAACTGGCTCTCTACGAAGCCTATCCGCTCGCTGAGAGTGCCGGAGTCGATCCACTCGTGACCGGTGTGCCAGCCCTCGACGGTCGGAGGGTTCATGAGCCTCTGCCCCATGATCGCCAGAGGTCCCTCGAAGAGCGAGCCGTTGAGCGTAGTGATGGCGAACTGGTGAATCCCAGGAGCGGGGCTGCTGAACTCGCCTGTCTGCCGAATTACGCCGACGACCAACTCAGCGGGGCTCTTCACCTTCTTGAATCCCCTCGCCTCCTTGAACCAGTCGGAGCTGAAGAGAGTCTTGAGGACTGGACGCATCTGTCCGCCGGTCTCCATGAACACCCCCACTAGCTGATCGATGGCCTCCGGGTTCTTTGGAAGCTCGGTCGCCCACGAAGGAACTTGCAACTCGTCTTCGACGAAGAAGTTGTACAGGTGGCGCGAGATGAAGCGCGCGGTAGCGGGCTGCTTGACGATGATGTCTATGATGTCCTCACCGTTAAAGTTGCCCGTCTCGCCCAAGAAGGTCTTCTCACCGTAGTCGTGGTCGTCCTCAAGGAACTCGAACTCCGCCGGGTAGTGGCCGACCGGATACAGCGACAACGGCTGCCTGAAGGTCCAGCCGGTGAAGGCGCGCGAGGTGGCCTTGATGTCGTCCTCGGTGTAGTTGCCGACGCCCATCGAGAACAGCTCGAGCAGTTCGCGCCCGTAGTTCTCGTTGATCTCGTCCTTGTGGTTTTCGTTGTTGTCCAGCCAGAAGATCATCGCCGGATCGCGCGAAATCTCCAACAGGATCGTGCGCATGTCCGTGAGGCCGACTCGCCTGAACATGTCGATCTCAGTGTAGAGGGATGGGCCATGCTCGCTCTTGCCCCACGCGACCGGGAAGATGTGGTGCAGGAAGAGAGACATCTTCTCCTCCAGCGGTCGCGGGGTATTGGCCATCCGGTACATCCACTTGCCGACGTGAGTCGCGACAGACTCTCCTCCGTAGTACCGCTCGACGTAAGACTGGTCGATAGGCTCGAAACGCTCAGGGTTGACGAGGTCGTCGACGATCTCCTCGTAGGTCTTCTCCGCAGTCAAGGTGTCGAGCTCGGCGGGCGTGGCCCCAAACCCGGCGCGCCGCATAAGGTGTGCTACAAGGGATCGATCCGATTTCATATGGCAGTCCTCCTTACTATTGTCGTATCGGCAGTGCGCCACAGGACATCACAGAGCATGTCGTCGCTGCACATCACCAATTATAGTGGAGAAAACGCAATTCGCAATACTGTTCATCACCTATTCAAAAATCTGATGCAAACCGGCATCGGAATGCGCGCCACCTTGCCCGTCGGCGTCAGCAGGCCGGACTCCAAGTCGATGCGGAATGTGACCACGCTGTCGCTGTTCTGGTTTTCGGCCAACAGGAAGGTCCCGGACGGGTCTATCTCGAAGTTGCGGGGCGTTCTCCCGCCGGTGGACTGGTGTCCGACCGCAGTCAGCCGGCCCGTCACCTCGTCAACCGCGAAGACCGCGATGCTGTCGTGTCCCCGGTTCGACCCATAGACGAAACGGCCGGACGGGTGAACGAGGACGTGCGCGGTCGAGTTCAACCCCGAAAATCCGGAGGGTAGCGTGCCGATAGTCTGGAACTCGGTTAGCGCGCCGGTCGCAGGGTCGCAGTCGAACCCGGTGATGGCGCTTCCCAGCTCGTTAATCAGGTAGGCCCGCCGTCCGTCAGGATGAAAAGCGAAGTGGCGCGGACCGAAGCCGGGGTTAACTTCTACAAAGGCCGGGTCGGCTGGAGTCAGATCACCGGAGTCCTGATCGAACCGGTAGATGAAGACGCGGTCCGCTCCGAGGTCGGGCACATAGGCGAAGCGGTTCTGCGGATCGAGGTTAATCGAGTGTGCATGCGCCTCCCCCTGCCTGCGCGGATTGACGCTCGAACCGCGGTGCTGGATAAACTCGCAAGCCGGTTCCAGCCCGCCGTCTTCCCTGATAGGCAGGACGCAGATACTGCCGCCGTGGTAGTTCGCGGCCAAAAGATAGCTGCCGGAGCTGTCTACACTGAGGTGGCACGGACCCGGCCCGACCGAACCCTGCCGGTTGATATAGCTCAGCTCACCCGACTCGGCATCCACAGAGTAGGCGTACAGCGCCCCCTGCGATTTCCCCTCGAACTCCTCGACCTCAGACGTGGCGTAGATGAACCGCCGGCTTGGGTGCAGCGCGAGGAACGACGGGTTGTCGGCCCCCGTCACAACCGATACCGGCTCCAGTCCCCCTGTATCCGGGTCGAAGCTGTGAACGTAGATTCCCTCTGATGTGCTGTGAGTGTAAGTGCCTATGAAGACCAGATGGCTGAGGTCAGGTGAGGTCATGGGTTCAGTTTCCTCCTATGCCGATACTTTACACCCTATACTGCTAGGGATGAAGGCGGCAATCGACCCAGACACGTCCCAGTCCCGACGGAGACCGTACTCTGTCCATATCTCAAAACTCCCAATTGACTATTCGGAGCTTGTGCAATAGTCTTTTGGAACCATCGCCGGAGGCCGAACATGGCTACTCAGCAGAAGGAAGAAGTAAGCAGGCAGGAGATCAAGGACTTGATCGACGGCCTGCCCGATCTTGAACTCCACGCAGTCAAGCGGTTCATTCAGTACATCAGGGATATGAATGACCCGGTGTTCAGGATATTGGCTGAGGCCCCTTGGGACGACGAGCCCGTCACAGACGAGGACTTAGAGGCCATAGAAGAGTCCAACAGAGACATTGCCGCTGGGCGAGTTATCTCTCACCAAGACCTGAAAGCAGAACTTGGCATTTGAGTTGGGAAATCGTCTACACGAATCGTGCCCGCCGGGATGTCGACCGGCTCGACATCTCAGTGGCCAGAAGGGTTTTGCGAGCTTTGGAGAGCCTAGCGAACGGTGAACCGTCGGATGTTAGAAAACTTCGGGGCGCCGCCGGTGACAGCCGGCTCCGCGTGGGTGATTGGAGGGTCATACTCGACTTTGATCGGCGCGGGCGCATACTAAACGTCAAGAGAATAGCACACAGACGCGAGGCATACAGGTAAAAGGAGCAACGCATGACCACACGGGAACAGGATTGGGAATTTGGACTGCGCGACGAAGGACACGAGGGCGGAGGAGAAGGCCCGTCGATACTCGGCGAGGGCGACTTCAGGTATGAGGTCTCCGGAGAGAACTGGGGCAACCTGCCCGACGGCTGGGTGTACAAGGAGGGGACCGC
>JAKZVY010000221.1:0-4042 GCA_047515825.1 Dehalococcoidia bacterium | reverse complement strand
CATGGATGAGTCCATGGAGGACTGGAGCATGTCTGTGAGCTCGTCCCGCATCTGCTGCGGCATCGAGTCCATCAAGGACTGCATCGACGCCATCTGTTGCTGAAGCTGCTCGACCAGCTCATCGAGACTTGCCGGCCGATTCGGGTCGAAGAACTGGCCGTACTGCTCCATGAATCCCTCGAAGTCCGGATCATCTCCCATGGCCCGGTCATGCAGCATCTGGTTGAGCGCCTGGATCATCTCCTGCATCCGTTGCATGTCCTCAGGAGACATGTCTTCTATCGCGTCCTTCATCCCCTGGAAGAAGTTCTGCATCATCTGCTGTTGGAGCATCTCCATGAGTTCCTGGAACTTCTGTCGCGCCTCCGGATCCATAAAGTCATAGTCGGACAACTCTCGCATCTGACCGGCAGGGCTGTCCGGTAATTGGTCCAGCGTCTCGAGGTTTTGCTGCGCGCGCCTCTCCAGCAGGTCCATCGCCGGCTGTAGGATATCGCTATCGTCGCCTGCGTTCTCGAGGTCGTCGCGCGCCTCGGACAGCCGGCGGTCGATGCCGGCGCGTTCCGTATCGAGAACGTCCTGAAGCCTCTCCTTGATGTCGTCCATCGCCGACTCGAGGTTGTACTGCTGCAGCTTTTGCTGCTGCAACTGGCGCAACCTCTCTCTGAGCTCGCGCAGCCCTGAGATTTGCTGTCCCTGCTCACCCGACATGCCACTTCGGAGCAGGTTACGCACTGCCCGGTTGACATCGCCGTGGTTCATAATGTCTTCGGAAAGCGCGTTGAGGATGTCTTCCTCATCGAAGTCGAAAGGGTGTTGAGAACCGTCCCATCGGGAGTAGCGATAGCCGAACATTGGTCGAACCCCCATGCAGCCGAACCGGCGGCTCGGTAGAATGGCGCAATCATAGGTATGGCGTGCAACCGTGTCAAACGCGCCATTGACCATCCGATACGAGCCCCTGTGCTATACTCCGCCCCGAACTCTCTCATGGAACGAGATATTGAGCGCGTCTGGCCATTGGCGAATTGTAATAGACGGGAAGGACCCACAGATGCTCGGTAGAGCTCGAATTGAGCCTGACGGGCAGTGATACTGGAGTTGGAATCATCATGAAGATCACATCCTTATACATGGAAACTTATCGTTGGAATCGGGCCAAGCCGATCCGCAACGGGATGTACGTGTACCCGACAGCCGGACTAAACGTCGTTAAGGTCGAGACCGATGAGGGAGTGACCGGCGTCGGGCTGGCCGGTGGCGTACAGGGGGCCGAGGAGATTGGGAAGACGATCCTCGACCACTTCGCTCAGGTGGTTGTCGGGCAAGACCCGTTCGACACAGAAAAGATCTGGGATGACCTGTGGCAGCCCAAGCTAGTTGGTCGGCGCGGCATCACGACGCGGGTCATCAGCGGGATCGACATCGCGCTCTGGGATCTCAAGGGCAAAGCGACCGGACTGCCGGTGTACAAGCTGCTCGGAGGGTACACCAATAAGGTGCCGGTGTACATCGCGGGGGGATACTACGAAGAGGGTAAGGGACTTGGTGAGCTTGCAGAGGAGATGGCCATAGCATTGGAAATGGGAGCGCAGGCGGTCAAGATGAAGATTGGCGGCGCTCCGATTAACGAAGACGTCGAGCGAGTGCGCGTAGTACGCGAAGCCGTAGGGCCTAACGTCCGGCTGATGGTCGATGCCAACTGTGCCTATCGACACTACCAGGCGCAGGAGATTGCCCGGAAGATGGAGCCGTACGACGTATTCTGGTTCGAGGAACCTGTGAACCCGGACGACTATGAGGGCCATAGACTGGTCAGCCAGTCAACGACGATTCCAGTGGCAACGGGCGAGAACGAGTACACGCGGTACGGGTTCAGAGAGTTGATCGAGGGCCGGTGCTGCGACATCGTCCAGCCTGACGGTCTGATCATGGGAGGAGTGACCGAATTCATGAAGGTTGCCGCGATGGCGCAAGCCCATGATCTGCAGATCGCTCCCCACGGCAACCAGGACGTTCACGTACACCTTGTATCTGCCATACCCAATGGCCTAACCGTCGAGTATTACAGCAATTCGACCGATCCGATGTGGGGACAGATGTTCGAAGAGACGCTAGAAGTCGAAGATGGGCACGTTAGCCCACCAGACCGTCCCGGCTTCGGTATCAGCCTGAACGAGGAGGCGCTTGCGCCTTACAGGGTCGGCTAGGTACTCGACTCGCGTCGTTTGGGGAAACTGCTGTCGCTAGCTCTCGTCGTCGGCCTCGTCAGCACCCTCAGTACCCTCTTCGCCTTCCGCGACGCCCTCTTCGCCTTCCTCACCCTCGAAGGTCTCCACTTCCAGTCGAGGCGGCGCCACTCGTACGATCGCGTCGTCGGGGTAGTTGAGTACGGTAACGTTGCCGGGCACTACAGCATCTCGAACCAGGAGCGACGTGTCGAAGTCAATCAGCCCAGAGACATCAACAGGAATCTCAGCCGGCATATTCATCGGGAGGGCCTCGATGGATAAAGTTTGGATGTTTTGAAGCAGGGTGCCCGCCATCTCAGTCACAGCGGGGGAGATCCCGGTGATGGTCAGGGGGACCTCGGCACTGACGGTCCTCGTGATATCAACACGAAGAAAGTCGACGTGTAGAACTTCGTCGGTTACGGGATGACGCTGCACCTCGCGCACGAAGCAGATATTCTCACCGCTCCGGCCCTCCAGCTCGACCGCGATAGGAATATTCTGTCCGGCACGGGAGATCAGCCGTCGCAGCACGCCGGCCTCCACCTGCATGGCTAGCGGTTCGGTCCCGCGGCCGTAGAAGTGGACGGGTACCAGCCCGCCCCGCCGCAGTTGCTTGACCTTCTTACCCCTCACCGACCTCGGCGAGAGCTTCAGCGTTAGCGTATCCATTCTTCAGGCCTTCCGGTGTTTAGGTATCGGCATATCAAGGCCCCGACACATCGGGGCCGCCACCATTTTAGCATAACCGAGGTATGCCTTTAGCATAACCGAGGTATGCCGAAAATACGTAACCGGCGTTTGCGTCAGCACTCAGGGTCCCCCAGCCCGAGAATGCGAGCCGCGGCGCCACCCATGATCATCTGGAGGTCGTCCTCGGTCAGGAACTCGCAATACTTCTCGATCCAGGTCCGCGACTGGCGGTAGGTGCAGAACCGGTTCTGGAAAGGCATGTCAGTGCCCCAGAGCAAGTGCTCCACGCCGACGCGGTCCACCATCTGCTCCAGCGTGGGCCAGAGCTCCCGATACGGGAACTCGAAAAGGTCGCCGAGCCGGACCGGGAAGCACACCTCCAGGTTGCAGTTTGGGTTCTCGAACGGCGCCCAGACCTCCTCGGGAAGCACGATCCGGTCGCCCTCGAGGAACACCCGCCACGGGAATCCGTGGGTCAGGCTGCATACCGTGTCGGGGTAGCGCTCCATCCCGCGCATCAGCATTCGCAGCTCGTTTACGTAGCCCTCCCGCTGCTCTGCCATGCTCTGCCCGCCCGAGCGCGAATCCGGGCCTGTACCCAACGTGAAGAACACCGGCACTCCGAGCCCGGTCGCCGCGTCCCAGAACGGCCGGTAAGCGCCACCGTCCCACGGCTCGTCACTTACCATGTAGGTCAGCGTGTTGAACTTGATGGCGTGCAGACCGTGCCCGGCGATCGCAGAGGTCAGCTCCTCGATGACGGCGTCGGTCTCGTGGGGCAGCCGCCACTCGTCCACCGGCGCCATGGACCGGAGGCGGTCCGGAAAACGCTCGACGCAG
Organism: Dehalococcoidia bacterium; assembly: GCA_047515825.1. Lineage (GTDB taxonomy): Bacteria > Chloroflexota > Dehalococcoidia > Lucifugimonadales > UBA1123 > VXRN01. The sequence goes on along the minus strand of JAKZVY010000221.1, from coordinate 278 downwards.
GCTCCCAGGAATTCTGCGTCTCGTCCCAGCATAGGGTCCGTGTGGACCAGGGCCATGTCCACACCGGCGTAGTCCATCTCGCAGGTAAGGCTGAAAGGAGTGTACTCGCCGTCCCTCAGGTTGGGCGGGAAGAAATACTTGGTGTACTCCTCGCCCTCGTGGTTCCAGACCACGCGCCCTCGCGGCTTGTTGACCCGAAACCTAACATCGGGCAGCCTCTCGAAGTCCTTGGTGCCTTCGGGCGCGAGCACATCGGACGACGCGGGGGCCCTGTCCCG
>JAKZVY010000220.1:0-2717 GCA_047515825.1 Dehalococcoidia bacterium | reverse complement strand
GGACCAGCTCCGCCCCAATTACGGTCACCACCGGTATCAGCGCATTTCTCAGGGCGTGTCTGACAACTACGAGGCTCTCCCTCAGACCCTTGGAGTATGCGGTGCGGATGTAGTCCTGGCGAAGCACTTCGAGCATCATGGTGCGGGTCATTCTCATGGTCGTTCCGGCCATAGCCATGCCCAGTATGAAAGACGGGATGAGAAACATCTTCAGGTTGCCGATGGGGTCTTGGGTGAAAGGGATAGCTTCCAGAGACGGGGACCACCCCCACCAGATAGAGGGGTAGATCATGATGAGCGTTCCTATCCAGAAGCTCGGCACGGCGATGAAGACGATGGCGACGCTGCGTCCGAGGTAGTCGCCGAACGTGTCCTGCCGCATCGCCGAGTAGATGCCTATCGGCATTGAGATCAGCATAGAGAACAGAAGGGCAAGCAGGCCAAGCTCGAACGTGACGCCGATTCTGCTGGCGATGAGCTCCAGGACGGGGGCGCGGTTGAGCAGTGAGTTGCCGAGGCTGCCTTGAAGGAGCAAGTCGCGAAGCCAGCGTCCGTACTGGACGTGCATGGGGACGTCTATGCCGAATGCGCGCTCAAGCCGTTCGCGGTCGGGGGGTTCGCCCAGTATCTGTCCGCCGCGCATCATCTCCGCAATCAAGCTGTCCACGATGTCGCCGGGGATGAGGCGAATCATGAGAAATACGATGACGGAGACGAGGAATAGAGTTACGACTATCAGAAGCAGCCTTCTGATGATGTAGCGCTGCAAGTCAGACCTCGCCTATGGGCGGTCGGGGTGCCAAAGACCGCTGGGGGGAATCATCCCCCCAGCTAATCAGCATCTAATAGAGTGGTCGGAAGGCCCTAGTGCCCCATCCTCTGCTTCAGGTCCTGATCTACCCAGGCGTATATCAGCACCCTGTGGAAGCCCTCGAACGCGCCGCCATACTCGCCCCGGTAGCCCTTGAGCCAGGGCTGGTGGAGCATGATGAGAGGGACCCTTCCGAGGTAGATGGAGGATACTTCCCTGATGTAGAGTTCGTCCATCTCGCGGGCGATCTGGCGATAGGCTTCGGTGTCGGTTTCCCCGCCGGCGCGGGCGATCAGTTCGTCCAGGTAGTCGTAGCCACCGGCCACGGGGACCGAGAAGGACATTTCGCCAACCGGGAGGACGTTCTTGTGACGGCAGCAGCCGTGGGTCATCCCACCGTGGGAGGCTTCGAGGATGCGGTTGAAGTACACGCCGTCGTCCGATTGGGCATTGATCTCGACGTTCACGCCGATCTTCTTCCAGTAGCTCGATGCGAGCAGCGCGAGATCGACGTCCTCAGCCCATTCCGCTTTCAGGTCCCAGCCCGCATCGATCCTCATACCGTCGGAGCCGCGGGGGTATCCGGCCTCGTCGAGCAGCCTCTCGGCCTCGTCAGGGTCGTACTCGTACTGGGCCTTGACGTCGGCGGGCCACTCTTCGAAGGGGATGAACATGCTCGGGGCGAGGGCTGTTATGAAGCCTGTCGGGGTTGGGTTCGCCATGCCGTAGTAGTAGCCGCTGTTGATCTCGGCCAGGTTGATCGCCTTCTGCATGGCGATGCGGACGTTGCGATCGTTGAAGGGTTTGCGGTCGCCCCTCATAATCGGCGTGGTGGACTGCACACCGGCCAGCGTGCGCGCGACCAGCTCAGGGTTGGTGTTCTGAAGGGCCAGGGTCTGTTCCAGGGAAAGGTGCTTTCCGCCGGCGAGGGCCGTCTTGCCGGTGCGGAGCGCGGCGGCTCTGGTCGCGGAGTCCTCGATTACGAACAGCCTGATTTCGTCGGCATACGGCAGCCTGTTGCCCAGACTAGGATGAATGGGGTCGATTTGCCAATAGTTGGGGTTCTTGGTAAGGGTCAGGGAGGCGCCGGGCTGGAAGGCTGTGATCTCGTAAGGCCCGGTGCCGACGACGTTCTCCCAGTCCTGTATGTCGCCGTTCTGCTCGATGACCTCCGGGGGCACAATCAGGCCTGTGGGTGTCTCACCTACGCCCAAGAGCCACTGGATGTCGAGAATGTGTCCGGGTTCGGAGAGTTTGATGACAAGGTTGTTGTCTCCGGTCGCCTCGATGGACTCTACGGGGATACCGTGGAAAGCCTCGTAGAAGGGGTTGGGCTCTGTCGCCCCGGACCCCATTCCAAAGTCGCGGAGGAATGTGAACTCAATGTCCTCAGCGGTAAGCTCACGGCCGTTCATAGGGGCCTTGTTGTGCCAATATACGCCCTCCCGGATGTCGAAGGTGTACGTGAGAAGGTCGGAAGAGATGGACCAGTCTTCGGCCAGCTCTGCGCCGGCGTAGCTCATATCGACGTATCTGGACGTGAGGTACCGCGCATTGTCGCGAGGCAGCGACCAGTCAACGTCGCCCATCGCCTCCAAGACGAACGGCGAGTAGAGCACCATGCTCTCCCTGCTGTTGTAGTAGGGGTCGAAAGTCTCCGGCAGACCGATTACGGCGGCGGGTATCGTCCCACCGGGGCGTGGAATCTCGACCACCTCGCCCCAGACGTTGGTGGTAAATCTCTCTGCCTCCACCACGACGGTCTGTCCGGGCACCTCGACGGTCTTGACGACCTCTTTCTCCACCACCACAGTCTCGCCGGGCACCTCGACGGTCTTGACGACCTCTTTCTCCACCACCACAGTCTCGCCGGGCACTTCTACTGTCCTGACGACCTCCTTGGTGA
>JAKZVY010000219.1:0-10552 GCA_047515825.1 Dehalococcoidia bacterium | reverse complement strand
AGCTTTGGGATTCGGGTGGCAGTTTTGAAATTAAACCTGCCACCCTTCTGCCACATCTGCCATCTTTCATGGCGATTCGGCGTCTTCAGAGACCAACCGGAGACCCTGCAGCACCCTGCGGTCGCGGCGCTTGTGCGTTTTGACTCTGAAGATTTCCCAGACGGAGTTGTAGAGTCGGTGGGCGCTGACCTGGTTGAGACGGTTGAGTTCGCACCACGAACAGCTTCACCTTATCCAGCGCGTACTGCTTACCCCACTCCATGCTCACACCCTCCCAGAATGGTATGGAGTCGTCTCCATGTGCGTACACCCTCTTGTCTACCAGTTCGTAGCGGTCTTCGGCCAGGCGACGCCACCCGCCATAGGCTATGTCGCTCTTGACCTCATAGTGCTTTTGGTCTTCGCGCTGAAGGTGTATCCATACCCCGTCAGCCTCGGTGTAGAGAATGTCCGAACTCTGCTGTCCCTCACTTACGTCCTCTCCACGCTCGAACTGCGCCTCCCATCGCTCACGCTCCTCATCGAGCGCGTTCTGTCCAACGTCAGCCAGCAACCTGTGCACTGTCGACTTCGACAGGACGCCCGCCGTCAGCTCGCTCACCGCCTCGGACACCTTCCGAAATGGCATATCTGTTGCCATCTCCACGACTCTGTTGGTGATCGACGGACTCGCCTGTCGCTGAGGCTCCAATCCCAGGCACTCGTCCAGAGGGAACACAGTCTTGCCGTCGGAGTCTGTATACATCCGGCGTCTGATGGTCACATCTCCGAACCGTGTCACCAGGGTCTTGTCGCGGAAGCCCACCAATCTCAGACCTTTCGGCCTGCTTTGCATGAGTTCATCATCCAGCGCCTCCAGACGACGTTCGGCTAACTCACGCGCATAGGCGCATCCTCTCCGATAACTCTCCTCCTCCCAATCCATGCCCAAGTCTGCCTGGTCTTGGTCTATCCATTCGTGTACTCTCAGTTCTTCCATCAGTCTTGACCACTCCTGAAGTTTTTATACTCCTTCTAGGATAAGTCTAAGACTGGTGGCGCCTACTAATCTGGGACAGGCTCCCAAATCGGGAGCTTGTTTCAATGGTATGAGACTTCGGTGAGAGCGTTGGCCTGGCTCACAAATTACCTTGGATTCAGGCGAAAGCCTAGATGACAGTTACGGCTCTCGCAGTATCCGCGAGCGGCAACCTGCTAAATTGAATCAACCACGATCGCTTCCCACCAGTTGGCGCAGCCAGTAACTATTGGATATAATGTGCGCCAAGCCGACGACCCAGGGGGAACAGCCGAATGCCAAAGCCACTTGCCTTCTTCCGTGGACAGATAGTTCCCATCGAAGATGCGCAGGTCAGCGTTATGACCCACGCCCTCCACTACGGGACGGCCGTATTCGAGGGCATCCGCGGAAACTGGAACGAAGACGAGGGCAAGCTTTTCGTCTTCCGCATGGCCGAGCACTACGGTCGCCTGCTCCAGGGCTGCCGGATGATGCTGATGGACATCCCATACAGTGCCGGAGACCTGTGCGACATCACCGTGGATCTGCTCCAGAACTGCGGATACCGCGAGGACCTGTACATCCGGCCGCTCGCCTACAAGAGCCAGGAGTTGATCGCCAACCTGAAGCTCCAGGAGCTGGCAAGCGACTTCACCCTCATGGCGGTGCCGTTCGGGAACTACATCGACGCCGAGGGCGCGATCCACTGCACGACCTCTTCGTGGCGCCGCATCGACGACACGATAATCCCGCCCAGGGTCAAGATCAGCGGACACTACGTCAACTCGATTCTCGCCAAGACCGAGGCGACCCTCGCCGGCTTCGACGAGGCCATTATGCTCACGCCCGGCGGCGACGTCTCAGAAGGCTCCGGCGAGAACCTGTTCCTCATCACTAACGGCGCTATCTTCACACCTCCGGTCGCCGACAACAACCTCACCGGCATCACGCGCGACTCGGCCATGACCCTCGCCAGGGAGGAGTTGGGGATCGAGGTCGTCGAGCGCAACATACGCAGAAGCGAGCTATACCTCGCCGACGAGGTGTTCCTGACAGGGACGGCGGCGCATATCACCCCTGTCGGCTCGCTGGACAATCGCCCGATCGGCGACGGCGAGGTCGGGCCGATCACACAGAAGATACGCGACGTCTACGTCGATCTCATCAGGGGCGGCAATCCAAAGTATCGTCACTGGTGTACCGAGATTCCGATGGAGTAGATGTTTACCTTCGCCACCGATTACTACATCGGCGTCTTCATATCCGCCATGGGTGCCCTCCAGCTTGCCGCCTCTCTTGGCGGACTAAAGGGCCTGCTGATCTTCAAGTCCCAGATCGTCTCCCGGACGCTCGCGCTCGCGCTAATCGCCGCCGGATTCGTGCTGTTCTTCAGCACCGGCTCGCGCAACATCAACGACTACGAGGGTGGACTGGACGCCCCGACCCAGGGCCTGTTCTTCTTCTTCGGCGCATCCACCGCCGTGCTGGTCACTCTCGCGGTGTCATCGCTCGTCAACTACCGGATGCGCGGAGACGAGTCAGAGCCGTCAGCCGGAGTCGAGACCCTTCGAGATACCAACTACGCGCTCGCTCTGGCGCACAGCATCGCTTACTGGTGCAGGAATTGGCGAACGCAGACGAAACGCTATTTCTCGGAATAAACGGCTTCGTCGGCACGCTGCCTATCGTGGACAGGGTGGCCCAGTGGGTAGTCAGCGACTACCTCGTGCCCGTCGCTCTCGCCTTGCTGCTCATCGTGATCTGGTTCATGAAGCGGGACCGCGACGCGAGAACGCAACACCAGATCGGCGTGCTGGTCGCGCTGGGCTCTATGTCCCTCTCCAGCCTGGTAGTATTTATTCTCAACATGTACTACTTCCGTCCCAGGCCGTTCGAGGACCTCGACGTCAACCTGCTGTTCTACCAGCCGACCGACTCCTCGTTTCCATCCAACGCGGTGGCCGCCGTCTCCGGCATCGCTTTCGGAATCTGGGGAGTAAACCGCACTCTCGGTTGGATGGCGCTGTGCGCGACCGGCCTTTACGGACTGGCCAGGGTGTACGCCGGAATTCACTATCCGCTCGACGTGATAGCCGGAGCCGCGATAGCGGTGCCGAGCACCTTCCTGATATTCAAGCTGCGCGATCTGCTAATGCCCCTGCCGCTGTGGGTGATAAAGTTCGCCCGCGTCCTGAGGCTGGCTTAGCAAGCTATCCAAAGCTCCCGGAGTGCGTTCCTGCGCCTCAGTAGAAACCTACCGGGTTTCGGACGTAGAGGCCGAGATGGCCGCCGCCGACCACGTGAATGTGCCCGTGGAGTTGGGTCTGCAAGGCGTCCTCGCCAAAGTTGGACACGATCCTGTACCCGTTTGGGCATAGCCTGCATCCTAGATCGACTGCCAGCTTGCCCATCTCGCCTAGCAGATCGGCGCTTAGCCACAACTCTTCCTGCGACATATGCTTGGTTGGGACGATCAGTAGCTGGACAGGGAACCAATCGAGCTGGTTTCGGAAGACGACGACTTTGTCTCCCTCGTAGATTTTCCTAGAGGGTAGCCGCCCGGTGACTATCTCGCAGAAGGTGCACTCTTCCTCCACGGACTACCGATGCCTCTTCTTCGGACGAAAGTCGCGCGCATCGATTGGCATGAGCGATACGACGGACTGGTCGTTCATTCGCGACAGAATCGACGCATTCCGCGCGTCATCCAGACCACGCCCAGCATCTTTTTCAAGTTTGGCACCAATGTCACCCTTGTCAGTCAGGTTTATGTGCGTTGTTATGACTGTGGGCAGCCGCAAGTCGTGACGATGGACAATTAACTGGTACAGCTTCTCATAAGCCCAGTCGCTGCGGCGCTCAATGCCCAAGTCGTCCAGTATCAGCATCGGCGCTTCTTGAAGCTTCTCGAATTCGCGCCCATAGGTGAATCTGCTGTTTTCCTCGAAGGTACCGCGCAGGTGGTCCAACAGTCTTGGCACAGGGGCGAACAAGACGGGCTGGCCCTGCTTCAAACGCTCTCCCGCGATGGCAATGGCTAGATGAGTCTTGCCCACACCTGTGCGTCCGAAAAAGCCGAGCCAGCCGTCAGGATCGGCCGCGTAGCGCTTCGCGGCGTCGAAAGCCGCCTGAATACTCCTTCGTTGGTCAGCCGACGGATTGTTACCCCGCCTGTCGAAATCTTGGAAAGTCATCCTGGCCAGCATCTCTTCGGGGACGCTTCCCAACTGCCTTTCTACACCCTGCACACGGCTTCCCACTTCCAGCACGCGACTCAGGTCTGGGTCGGTCATCCGACTGACTATGTACGGGTCGATTTCGGACAGATTTGCCGACGTCGTCACCACCGTCGATAGCTCGGCGTTGGCGCGACGGTTGAATATCTGCTGGAGCTTCTCCTGAGCCCACGGCGTCGGACTCTGCGTGCCCAGCCCATCCAGAACCAGGAGCGGCGCGTTGATGACCTGCTCGAACAGCTCCGAGTACGACATTTCGCTCGTGGGCGCGTACGTAGATCGCAGGTCGTCGAGTAGATCGGGCACATGGACGAAGAACACGGGCCTGCCGTTCTCGATGCAATGGTTGGCGATAGCTGCGGCCAGGTGGGTCTTGCCCGAACCGTTGGGGCCGGTGAGCGTGAGCCAGCCGGTCGGCTCTTCCGCGTAGAACATTGCCGCCCCGCGGGCAATACCGAACAGGCGCCTGCTCTCAGGATCCTCGGACCTGCCGTTCAGATCCAGCGACCCGAAGGTCCGCCGCGACAGCGGCCCCAGGTTGGCGTATCGTCTCAGGCGGGATTCGCGCTCCCCGGCAGAGGCCACGACCTGACATTGACACGGCTGGGCCTTGCCGAAGTCGGGATGGCCCACCGGGACCTCCACCGTGAGCCACCTGCGGTTTCCACAGGTGGGGCACAGCTCTTCAGGCTCCTCACTGTATATGTAGCCCTCGTCGGGCCGCGCTCCGTCCCCGTTTACCGCGCTAGAATCGCGCAGCTTTCGTAGGATGTCGCCCAGATTCTGAATGTCCTCTGCCATCACGTTCCCACCTTTCGAGGATCGTGGAGACGTAGCGCCAGCTTCGCCTGTTCTGCGCCGCCGCCTCTCCGAATGCCTCCTCGATCCAATCCTGAGGGTACAGACCGTCGGCCTCCCGCAGCGCGTCGGCGATCATCGGGCTGATCAGTCCGATGTTCTGCTCGTACATCGCGAAGATATTCGGCCTTTCGACCTCCGCGACCGGCTCCGGGTACTCCGCCGCCTGCCACTCCTTACCCGCGACCTTAGCCAGCCCCGCTCTGTCCGACTCGTTGTTCAGCCCGAACATAGGCTGCCTATCTCTCCCGGTTCCTGCGACCGCGAAGGCCAGCGTGCCCCGCTTGACCGCACACGCCAGCGACCTCTCTATGCGGACCGCGCTCGACGCGTCGCCGTCCGACGGGATAGCCAGCGCCAGGCTTTTGTCAGCCTGCATCTCGCCCAGCGTCACGAACCTCGGATAGCCCCTCTTCTGGCTCAGTAGGCCAATGACCCTCAGCGTACACTTCAGCTCATCGAGGTCGTCGATCACTTCCAGCAGCGAGCCGAGCACGGGCGCGGGCACCGGCACCTGCTGCACCCGTTTCGGGAAGCCCGGATAGGTCTTTTCTGCGTCTATTCTCATCCGACCTCGTCACCCCGGCGCGTACTCCATCTCCCTCGTCGGGGAGTAGTCCAGCGTCTCGAACCGCACCCTGTCGTTGCGGAAGAACAGCGGCACTGTCCCGACCGGCCCGTTGCGATGCTTCGCCACCATGATCTCCGCGATGTTCTGCGGGTACTGCTCGGTCGGGAACTTGCGCTCCCACTCCTCCTGCGTAGTGTAATGGTCTTCGCGGTGTATGAAAGCCACCACGTCGGCATCTTGCTCGATACTGCCGCTCTCGCGGAGGTCTGACAGCAGAGGCCGATGGTTAGGTCTCTGCTCCACCGCGCGGCTGAGCTGCGAGCAGGCCAGCACCGGAATATCCAGCTCACGCGCGAGGCCCTTGAGGGAGCGCGAGACCTCACCCAGCGCGATCGCCCGGTTGTCGCTCCGACCGGTGTCCACAAGCTGGAGGTAGTCCACGATAAGCAGGTCAAGGCCACGCTCCTGGTGAAGCCTCCTCGACTTGCTCCTCAGCTCCATCGACGTCTGGAACGGCGTCTCGTCTATGTAGATCGGAAGGTCCGACAGCAAACCGATGGCGTCCAGCACCCTCTGGTCCTCCTCCTCGCGGAGCAGGTTCAGGCGCAGCCGGTGACTGTCGATGTCCGCCTCGGACGCCACGAGCCGGACCGCGATCTGCTCGCCGCTCATCTCCAGGCTGAAGACACCCGCGCACAGGCCCTGGCTGGCCGCGTGCCGCGCCATATTCAGCGCCAGCGTGCTCTTGCCCAAGCTCGGACGCGCCGCCACGATCACCAAGTCGGACCGCTGGAGTCCGCCGCCCAGAAGCTCGTCCAAGCTGGAAAAACCGGTCGGAACTGGCGCAAGCGACATCGCCGCCGGGTCTCCCAGCGCGCCGGTCTGCTCCATGTAGTTGTCCAGGAACACCCGGATGTGCGCGAAGTCCCTCGCGCCACGACCGGTGCGGACTCCGTACAGCACCTCCTCGGCCCGGCTCAGCACGTCGTTTTCGTCCGGCCCGCCTTCATGTCCCAGGTCCACGATGCGACCGCCGGCGCGAATGATCTCCCTGAGCACCGACGTGCGGTGGACAATCCCCGCGTAGTGCTCTATGTGGACCGATGTGGGGACGTTTGAGACCAGTGCGCTGAGGTACTCGGCGCCGCCGACGATCGTCAGGAAATCCCGGTCGTTGTCGTCCGACTGCCGCGCCAGCTCGTGCGCGACCGTCACCTGGTTTACGGCGTCGTTGCGCTCGAACAGCGAGAGGCATGCTTCGTAGCACATGCGGTTGCGCTGGCTGTAGAAGTCGCGCGGCCTCAGACTGCCGGTGATGCGCGTGAGAGACTCGCCATCGATCAGAATAGAGCCGATGACGGACTCTTCAGAGGTGATGTCGTTGGGTTGAAGACGGTCGCTAACCAAGCCTGCCTCCGCTTGGCCGACCCGCCCCGACTGCGTCGGGAGCGCTGGCGCCCCGTCTACCTGGGATGCGCGCCCTCGGCCCTGATACTCTTGTAGTTACTGTTACTCTTCTACTTCGTCCTCTGAGGACTCGGACTCCGCCTCCTCGGCCTCTGCTGCCGCCTCAGCTTCCGCTGCCGCCGCTGCCGCCGCCGCCTCTGCCGCTACCCTGAGCGACTCGGCGAAATCCTCTGCGGTCGTACCCGTCGGATAGACGAGCACCGATATGCCCGCGCGGATCTCGGGATGCAGGCTGACCGTGACGCCGTACTCGCCTAGATCGCGAATCGGCTCCTCAAGCTCCACCGTGCGCCTGTCTATCTCCCTCTCGGTGAGCTCACCCAGCCGCTCGGCGATGATGGCCCCCGTGACAGAGCCGTACAGCCTGCCCGTACTTCCGGCCCGCATCTCTACCTCGATCTGCGTGCCCTCGATCTCCGACGCGAGCTCCCGCATATCTTCCAGGCGCTTCACACGGGTTACGCCCGCCTGGCTACCTAGCTTCTCCACCCGCTGTAAGGCGTTGTGCGTCGCCGGGGTGGCTAGGCTCTTAGGTATCAGGTAGTTGCGGGCGAACCCGTTCTTGACCTCTTTGACCTCGCCTCCCTGGGCTACTCCAGGGACATCTTCCAGGAATACGACTCGCATGGCAAGAACTTATCCTCCGATTGTTTAGGCCCGAGGCCCGGGTTTTCCGGTCGGGCCAGCGCCTCTATTCTGCCACACCGCCCCAGGCAATGAACACCCCAACTGCCGCTATGCGCCCGGCGGCGGCTCGTCGAACGGTTCTCCGCGCCTCTCCGCTACTAGGCGTCGCCGGTTCCAGCCCTCTATCTCGGCCGCCAACGTTTCGCGGCCCTCTGCTCGGCCTTCATCGCGGCCCTCTTCCCGGCCTTCATCGCGGCCCTCTTCCCGGAGCCGTTCACGCTGTCGCTCGATCTTGTCGTACAGATAGTCTCTTGTAACTCGCGCCATTATCATTATTCCGCCTCCCGCTATGAAGTTTCCGACCATTACGCCCAGTATCGAATAGATTATGATCAGCGGTACGCTATCAGCCGTATTCGACCCGATGGCAAGCGAGGTATCAAGAATGTCCGCGTGCCTGCGACTCGATACTTCTGTCCATGCCGTGAGCGCGGTCCAAATGACTGTCAACAGACAGATCACCCACACAGACCAGGGCAGCAACTCCCTGCTGATGCTGAGGGGCGAGTAGAGACTACGCGATTCATCTGACATCACTTGAACGCTCCCGTTAGTATAACGCAACTATGTTTCCACTTGCAGAGTGGTCATTGTCCGCTAATCCGGGGGGCGCATCAAGCGTATTGGAACGCCGGCCTGTGGAATGCGGCTGCCCCGATACTAGACATTGAACAGCACATGCACCACGTCGCCGTCGGATACCGTGTACGTCTTGCCCTCTTGGCGGAGGAGGCCCTGCCTGCGGGCCTCGACCTCGGATCCATACCGGACCAGGTCTTCGCAGGCTATCACCTCGGCACGGATGAACCCGCGAGCCATGTCCGAGTGTATCCTGCCCGCGGCCCTCAGCGCCGAATCCCCTCGTGTGATCGTCCACGCCCTAACGTCTTTCGGGCCGCCGGTGAAGAATGTGATCTGATCAAGGGCGCTATACGACAGCCGCACCATCCGGTCCAGCCCTGACTCTCCCGCGCCAAGCGATTCCCGAAACTCGCGCTCGTCCTCTGGCTCCATCTGCGCAAGCTCCATCTCCAGCTTGCCCGGCAGCACCGTCCACAGCATGCCGCTCTCCGCAACCTCAGCCTCCAGCCGCGCCTCGATCTCCGAAGACCCGTCTAGCTGGTCCTCCCCGGCATTGACCACCACGATCACAGGCTTGGCCGTGAGAAACTGGAACTCCGCCACCCGCCGTGTGTCTTCCTGGTTGAGACTCTGCTTCCTGATCGGCAGACCGGTGTCCAGACCCCCCTTCAGCCTCGAGATCGACCCCCGCTCCCTGACCATCGCGTCCCTGTCTCCGCCTCGCGCGCCCTTGCTGCTCTGCGCGATCCTCTCCAGTCGGCGGTCGAGGATCTCCATGTCGGCGAAAGTCAGCTCGTAGAGCATCGTCTCGATGTCGCGGAACGGGTCCACTCCGTCTCCGCCGTCCGGCACCGACGGGTCTTCGAATGCGCGCGCCACTATTACGAGCGCGTCCGCCGACTGGAGCTGGTTCAGGTACTCGCCCGATATGCCCCTAGTGCGGCCCAGGCCGTCTGGAGCGGCGGGCAGGTCCACGTACGAGATCTCGGCCTGTGTCGTCCTGGTGGGCTTGTAGATCTCCACCAGCGGCGCCAACCTGCCGTCTGGCACCTTGGCCACGCCGACGTTCGGCTTTGAGACGCCGCCGTATCCGGCTACCTGCGCCGAACCCCTGGTCACAGCGTTGAATACGGTCGTCTTGCCGCTGAAGGGTAGTCCGATGATCGCAAGCTGCATGGCGGAAATTGCGGAGCCTTTCGATTATTTGAGAAACAGGCTCGTCACCAGGACAACTACCCCCTCTCCCTTGATGGGAGAGGGCTGGGGTGAGGGTGATTGACACCGCTTCATTTATGCCGTGTCCATCTCTCGAAAGACCTTGGCGGGAATTGAGGGCTACTCGTCGAGCCTGCGATACTCGCCATCGATGACGGTGCTCCCGTCGTCTGGACGACGTCCGCCTTCCTGCTGTCCCGGCACGCCCGCAACGTCCATGAGCACGTCCCTCGGAGTCCGGAGTATCAGGAGCAGCCCGGCCACGACCAGCACCAGAACGTCGTCGATCCTTCCCAGCAGTGGTATGAAGTCTGGGGCTAAGTCTATCGGCGATATGATGTAGGCGATGGCGGCTGGCAGCAGCAGCTTCAGCCGAAACGGTACGCGACTGTCCAGCATCAGCCGAAATATCAGCCGCGGAATCCCCGTCATGCTCAGCAGCGTCCACAGCCCTCTCAGCATACCGCCACCCCCAATCTGTTCGTCTCAGATAGATTATAACCCCTCCGGGCAAAAGTGGGAATGACGGGGTAGATAATGAGAGAATCTCAAAACTGCTCATTTCCCTCCCAGTCTGTCTATCGTCATTCCCCGTAGGGCTTCCCTTCCATGCTCGTCCTGACCCGTAGGGGCAGTGACTGCCCTGGGGCGGGGCGGTGGGGCATCCCACCAATCATAACAATCACACGAATCACAGTTCAGACAAATCACCCTTGACAACCATCAACTCCATGTACTATTGTTCTTGTGAGAGAACCTATGAACCAAGCAACCCAACAGATCTCACCCGACCCAGCACGCGATTTCGCCAATGCCGTACTTGCCGAAACCGACAACGCCCGCGAAATCATCGACATGCTCCACGACATCGCTCAGGGCATACACGAAGACGCCACCGACCACGACTGCATCTCCGCATCCAGAATCCTGCTCGAT
>JAKZVY010000218.1:0-6094 GCA_047515825.1 Dehalococcoidia bacterium | reverse complement strand
CCCGCTTCTGCCATAACTGTCACTTCTGTCATTTCTGCCCCGCTTTACCTCCATGACTGGTGGACAAAGGTTCTGGAGAATAGGATAGCACGGGGTTGGTGGGGGGTCAAGGGCGGGGTATTGTGGGATGGGTGAAGCTCGACCTACAACCATCGTCTCCAGCTCCAAGCAGGCTATTGTTGGGGACTGGCAGCCACCTCCTGTATTGATGATTCGTCTATATCCAGCTCCGACAAGCGATAGATGGACACCATGGCATCGCCTACTCGACCAAGCTGGCGGATAGGATAACAAGCTGATGCAGCCGCTGAAGGTGGCCTGTTGTTGAACACCCTTACACCGCTCGCATAGGATGTCGGACACACACATCCGCACACTCCAAGCTCATGAGGCGGCAACATGGACCCGACTGAGATACTCGTAACCGGCGGGGCCGGGTACATTGGCAGCACCGTCTGCTCGGCGCTCGAAGACGCCGGGCACACGCCCATCGTCCTAGACTCACTGGTGAACGGGTATGAGCAGTTCGCCAAGGGGCGTCCTTTCTACGAGGGGGACATCGCCGACAGCCAAGTTTTGGCCGAGGTCTTAGACGACCACCCAGACCTCGACTTCGCGGTACACTGCGCAGCCCTCACCGTCGTGCCAGACTCGGTGGAGCGGCCCTACGACTACTACGAAAACAATGTCATCGGCTCTCTGCGTTTCTTCAGGATGCTCGCCGAGCGTGGGTGCAGCAACGTCATCTTCAGCTCGTCCGCTTCGGTTTACGACGCAGTCCCCGGTTTCATGGTGACGGAAGACTCTCCGACGCGCCCTCTGAGTCCGTACGCGCGCAGCAAGCTGGTGACGGAGATGATGCTGGAGGACATGGCCGCCGCGCACGGACTCAAGGCCGTCGCGCTCCGCTACTTCAACCCTATCGGAGCCGATCCCATGCTGCGCTCCGGTCAGGCGCAGCCTAGCCCGACGCAGATCGTCAACGTCCTGGTGGATGTCGTGCGCGGCGTTAGGCCGACGTTTCAGATCACCGGCACGGACTGGCCCACACGGGACGGCACCGGCATCCGCGACTACGTCCACGTCTGGGACCTCGCCCAGGCCCACGTCAAGGCTGTCGAGCGGATGGACTCCATCATCCCCGAAGGCGGCGGACTTACCGTCATCAACCTGGGGACCGGGTCTGGGGTGACGGTCCGCGAGATCGTAGCGGCATTCGAGCGTGTTCACGGCTCGGCCCTGCCCAAGCAGGACGCCCCCGCGAGACCGGGGGACGTGGCAGGGGCCTACGCCAACGCGGACAGGGCGGCCGAGCTTTTGGGCTGGCGCGCCAAGCTGACCCTGGACGACGGCATCAGGGACGCGCTCGCGTGGGCGGAGGTCAGGGACTCCGTACTTACTTCCTGACCGGATTCCGATATGTTTTCAGTTTGATGGGCAATTCGGCCTATGCTATACTTTTGGCGGCACGGTTTGCGTGTTCATTCCATGTGTTGTCCTGAGTAGGGCGCACCCGACAAGTTACCAGATCGAGGCGAAGATATATGGTCCAAACTGCACCCGAAGCGCCACCAGCGGCACCTATACAGCCTACGCGGGGTTTTCTGCCGCCCCCGGACGGGCCGGTGACTATGAAGTCTCTGCTGGAAGCCGGAGTCCACTTCGGACATCAGAAGCGCCGGTGGAACCCGAAGATGAAGCAGTACATCTTCGCCCACCGCAACGGCATCCACATCATAGACCTTCAGAAGACGCTGAGGATGCTGGACAGGGCCACCGAGGTCATGACGGAGCTTGTCGCCGAGGGTCGTCGGGTTCTGATGGTTGGGACCAAGAAGCAGGCCCAGGATACGATCATCTACGAAGCCAAGCGCTGCGGGGCATTTCACATAACCACACGCTGGCTCGGCGGCACGCTCACCAACTTCAAGACCATCCAGTCCCGCATCGACTACCTGGTGCAGCTTGAAACCGAGAAGGCAAAGGGAGAATTTGCGCGGCTGACCAAGCGCGAGTCGCTCAAGCTCGAAGACTCGATCAACAGGCTGAACAGGCACCTTTCCGGCATCAAGGAGATGACCGAGATGCCCGGAGTGCTGTTTGTGGTGGACATAGGAAAGGAGCACATCGCGGTTGCCGAAGCTCGCAAGGTAGGCGTCCCAATTGTCGCGCTGGTGGACTCCGACTGCGATCCCGACCTGATCGACTACCCGATACCGGGCAATGATGACGCGATCAGGTCGATCAGGCTGATCTCGGCCAAGATAGCCGACGCCGTGATCGAGGGTCAGAACCGCAGGCGGTCGCTCGAGACCGAGGAGATCGTCGTGGAGTCGCTGGAGCCTCAGGCCCCGCCCGAAACAGCGGACGAAGCGGCTCCGCTTGCCGCAGTACCCCAGTAGTAAGAAACCCAGGAAGATCATACATAATGCCGATTTCAGTTGACGCAATAAAGGCGCTGCGCAATAACACGGGCGCAGGAATCATGGACAGCAAGAAGGCGCTGGAAGCTGCCGACGGCGACATGAAGAAGGCGGAGGAGATACTTCGCCAGCAGGGAATCGCCTCGGCGGCAAAGAAAGCCAACCGGGCCACGAACCAGGGCCTTGTCGAGTCCTACATCCACAGCGGAGGGCGCATCGGCGCCATAGTCGAGGTGAACTGCGAGACCGATTTCGTGGCGCGGACCGGCGACTTCAAGGCGCTCGCCCACAATCTCGCCATGCAGGTAGCGGCGATGTCGCCGAGCTATGTCGACGAGTCAGACGGCCCAGACGGCCATGGGGATGACGATGTCCAGGACTGCCTGATGCAGCAGCCCTACATTCGAGACCCTTCCATGACCGTCCAGGACCTGGTGAAAGAGGCCGTCGGAAAATTCGGTGAGAACGTGCGAGTCCGCAGGTTCACTCGATTCTCTCTTGGGGAATGACCATAGATAGTCGAACACCCCCAACCTACCAGAGGATCCTTCTCAAGGTGAGCGGGGAGTCTCTCCAGGGCAATCGCGGATTCGGAGTAGATCCGTCGGCGGTTGAGTATATGGCTCAGGAGATCAGGTCGGTCCTCGACCTCGGAGTCGAGATGGGCATAGTGGTGGGCGGAGGCAACATCTGGAGAGGGACTCAGGCCGAGCTCGACGGGATGGACAGAGCGACGGCGGACTACGCAGGCATGTTGGCCACCATCATCAGCGCACTCGCTTTGCAGGACGCCCTCGAGCGCAAGTTCGGAGTGGTGACTCGCACACAGAGCGCGATTAACGTCTCTCAGGTCGCCGAGCCGTACATCCGACGCAGGGCGATCAGGCACCTGGAAAAGGGCCGCGTGGTGCTCTTCGCCGCGGGCACCGGAAACCCGTTCGTCACCACGGACACAGGCGCCGCGCTCAGGGCGCTTGAGATCGGCGCGGAAGTTCTGCTAATGGCCAAAAACAACGTCGACGGAGTGTATGAAGACGACCCGCTAGTCAATCCTGACGCGGTGAAGATACACCATCTAACCTACTTGCAGGCGCTAGAAAAGCGCCTGGGGGTGATGGATACTACGGCCCTCTCTCTCTGTATGGACAATGAGGTACCGATTGTGGTCTTCGACCTGTTCAAGCCCGGCAATCTGCACCGGATCGTCATGGGCCAGTCTATCGGGTCGAGGG
This sequence comes from Dehalococcoidia bacterium, assembly GCA_047515825.1. Classification (GTDB taxonomy): domain Bacteria; phylum Chloroflexota; class Dehalococcoidia; order Lucifugimonadales; family UBA1123; genus VXRN01. The sequence goes on along the minus strand of JAKZVY010000218.1, from coordinate 2,439 downwards.
TGTCCTCCGTCCCTGAATGATCTACGGGCGGGGACCGCACCACTTTCACGACAGCCCGTAGTTGGAGGTCAAGTGTCATGGCAACAGTTGAGGAAGTCCTGGACGACACCGGAGTTCGCATGGAAAAGTCGGTCGGGGCCCTGCAGCGGGAGTTGGCGGTTATCAGAACCGGACGCGCGTCCCCCAGTCTCGTCGAGAACCTGATGGTCGACTACTACGGCGTGCCGACGCCCCTGTTTCAGATGGCATCGATATCCGTCCCGGAGGCGCGCCTACTGATGATCCAGCCTTGGGACAGGTCCGCGATAAAGGAGGTCGAGAAGTCGATCATGAAGTCGGACCTGGGCCTCATGCCGAACAGCGACGGGACGGTCATCAGGATCACCATACCCACGCTGACAGAGGAGCGCAGAAGAGACCTGGTCAAGCTCGTTGGCCGGAAGGTCGAAGACGGCCACGTGGCCGTCCGCAACATACGCCGGTCGAGCCTCGAGAACTTCAGGTCGATGCAGAGGAACAAAGAGCTGTCCGACGACGAATCGAGGCGGGCGCAGGGCGATCTTCAGGAGATCACGGACCTCTACATCAGCCAAATGGACGACATGAAGAAAGAGAAAGAGCTCGAGGTGATGGAGGTTTGATCCTCAAAGCCGCCATCTCAGAAGTGCGACCCGGAGCGTCACCCGAACGCCCTCCGAGACACGTTGCCATCATCATGGACGGCAACGGACGGTGGGCGACGCTTCGCGGCATGGCGCGGACCGACGGACACAGGGCGGGCACCAAGAACATAAGAAGCACCATCGAGGCCTTCACGCGCGCCGGTGTCGAGTACCTGACCTTGTACGCGTTCTCGACCGAGAACTGGGACCGGCCTTCGAGCGAGGTCAACGCGCTCATTTCACTCATCGAAGAGGTGATCCGAACCGAGGTAGAAGACCTCCATCGCAAGGGAGTCAAAATCAGGCACCTGGGAAGCCTGGAGCGCCTGCCTAAAAAGCTCCAAGAGTCGATCCGACACAGTATCGAGCTGACCAAGCACAACTCCGGTCTGACCCTCTGCGTCGCGTTCAACTACGGGGCAAGGGCCGAGCTTCTGAGCGCGGTGAAGCGGATGCTGACCGACGGCGTAGACCCGGAATCGGTGGACGAGGCCCTGTTCGAAAGCTACTTGCACACCGCGGGCGTCCCGGACCCGGACCTAATCATAAGGACTGCCGGAGAGATGCGCCTCTCCAACTTTCTGCTGTGGCAGGCCGCATACGCCGAGTTCTATTCCACGCCCGTCTTCTGGCCCGACTTCGACGCTGTCGAAGTCGAGAACGCGCTGGAGGCGTTTAGGCAGCGCAAACGCAGATTTGGCCGTCTCTACGACTGAATCCGCTTCGATCCCCTGCTCGATATCCCATTGTCATGCAGGGATTCCTGCCCTCTAGTCTCGTCTTCCTTATGTCACCCTGACCTGTGGTTGAGAAGTGGTCAAACGGACTCTGACAGCAGCCATCGGGCTACCTGTCCTCTTGGCGATAGTATGGGTAGACGGGTACTGGTTCACGGGCTTGGTTGCGCTCGTCGCCGCACTGGCCGCGTGGGAGCTTGCGCAGATCGTCAGAGCGTGGGGCCAAAGTCCGATACCGCTCGTCGTGGCGCCCCTGGCGGCCTTGGTCACAGCTCCCTGGACAACATCAGGCCTGTTCTACGACTCCGCAGTCGTGGCCCTTCTCGCCGGGCTGTTCGCGGTCCTGGCGGCCATCGCGCTGCTTCCGGACCGTAGCCGAAGCGGCTCCCGCCAGGCAATCCTGCCCACTCCCGCAATCGTCCTCTATGCCGGAACGACACTTTTCCACGCTACCGGACTCTCAGCGTTGGATGAAGGTCGCGATTGGGTGCTTTTGCTGCTGGGAATCACGTTCGCGACCGACACCGCGGCCTACGCGGTGGGAAGAACCGTCGGCAAACACAGACTCGCGCCCTCGATAAGCCCGCGCAAGACGTGGGAAGGCTCTCTTGGCGGTCTTGCGGGCGCGATTGGCGCGGGAGTTGGAATCAGCGTGTGGCTCGACCTTCCCGTAGAGCCGCTGGAAGCCGTCATCGTATCTGCCATACTTGGCGTCGTTGGGCAGCTTGGCGATCTCTACATCTCCAACCTGAAGCGCGCCGCTGGCTTCAGTGATTCGGGCCGGATCCTTCCCGGACACGGAGGGGTTCTCGACAGGGTGGATTCTCTGCTCTGGACGTCGGTCGGCATGTTCTGGTGGGCATGGATGACCTGATTACGGCCTACTCGTGGGGATAGGGCTGATTGTTACTCAACAACTCGTTGTGTATCATCTGAAGTATGACCACCAACGGAAAAGGCCTCGCCATACTCGGATCGACCGGCTCCATCGGCACCCAGACCCTGTATATCGTGCGCTCTTTTCCAGACCGTTTCAATGT
>JAKZVY010000217.1:0-3457 GCA_047515825.1 Dehalococcoidia bacterium | reverse complement strand
GTTGTTGAGTGTCGAGGCGATGAACCGCTCAAACGGGACCGTCTGGCATATGCGCGATAATCGAACTTATGGAGTGCGAAACCCTGATCTCGTTCCTGGGATGTACCTCATAAGCAAACGGACCCCCCCGGGGGGAATCATGACAACAAATGATTCAGGAAAGCTGAACAGAGGCGGAGTGGACGCCATCAGAAACATAACAGCGATCCCGCCCAGCGAGCGAACATCTAACCAAACTCGCTATCTAGCCGCATGTCTGACGGCACTTGCCCACCAGCCTAGCCGCTGGTACTCGTATCAAGACTGGGGGTCAGGCGGTCCAGTCGCATTCTTGGCAGAAAGAGGGATAGAGTTCACTCCCGTCCCTGAGCCAAGTCCGATCAGGGGGTCTTGGTATGAAGGATGCGGTTGCAGCGGAACTCACTGGCAGGAGAGGCAACCGTGATCATGGGTTCCGCACCCTTCACAGCCGGTATGTGTCGATGAGCATGTATCACTCCCTGTTCCTCTAGCAGCCTGCTGTCCGCTCTGGCCTCGTCCCGCTCCCGGTCGTCGGACAGGTGCGAGGCCCGCATCAGACCGGAGTTGCGGTACAGTACTGCAATGCCTGCAACGACGACTAAATTGAACTCAATTGTCGAGAAGTACCTTGAGGACCTGCGCCGCGTTCGCACGTCCGGTGGGGCGACAGCAGAGCGGTCCACCTATGCGGCGCTCGCCAACCTGTTCGACTCGATTGGCGCGACGCTCAGGCCGAAGGTCGTCTGTGTGCCGGAGCTGGCAGACCAGGGCGCGGGTCATCCCGATTTCGGCCTCTACGCTGCCAGCCAGGTCCAGCGAGGAACACCGCGCCAGGGCCAGACCCCTGAGTGCGGAGTCGTCGAGGTCAAGCCACCTGATGACGACACGTTGCTGACAGCGGAGGGCGACCAGGTCAGCCGCTACTGGGACAGGTACCGTCTGGTGCTGGTCACGAACACGCGGGACTTTGTCCTCCTGGGCAGCGACACGAATGGCAACCCGGCCAAACTGGAGACGTTCAGCCTGGTCGACACGGATGCGGCGTTCGAGTCCATGCTGCAGAGACCCCGAGCGTCCGCCCGAGAGGTGGGATCTGCACTTGGCGAGTACCTGTGCCGGTCGCTGTCCCATCGGGCCACGCTCGCGGAACCCCGCGACCTCGCGTGGCTGCTGGCGTCGTACGCTCGGGACGGGCTTGCACGTGTCGGGGCCGCCGGAGACACGTCGTCGCTCGTCGCGGTCAGGTCGGCACTCGAGGATGCTCTGGGAGTCCGGTTCGAGGGCGAACGCGGCGACGCGTTCTTCAGGTCAACGCTGGTGCAGACGCTCTTCTATGGAATCTTCTCCGGCTGGGTGCTGTGGTCGCGCCAGACACCGGCTCCGTCCGGCAGGTTCAACTGGCACGATGCCTCCTGGCACCTGCGGGTACCCGTGCTGGAATCGCTGTTCGGGCAGGTCTCCATCGGTGGACGTCTTCGGTCTCTTGATCTGGTCGAGGTGCTGGAGTGGACGGCGGCCGCGCTCGACCGGGTGGACCGAAAGGCGTTCTTCGAGCGGTTCGACGATGGGCAGGCGGTGCAGTACTTCTACGAGCCGTTCCTGGAGGCGTTCGACCCCGAACTGAGAAAGCAGCTGGGGGTGTGGTACACGCCGTCCGAGGTGGTGCGGTACATGGTCGCCCGCGTGGACATGGCACTCAGGGACGACCTCGGCATAGAGGACGGGCTGGCGGCCGAGAACGTCTATGTGCTCGATCCGTGCTGCGGCACCGGCGCGTACGTCAGCGAGGTGCTGCGTCGCATCGCTCAGAACCTGCGGAGCAGTGGGAGTGGGGCGTTGACCGGAGCTCGTGTGAGGGAGGCCGCCACGAGGCGGGTGTTCGGGTTCGAGATCATGCCCGCTCCGTTCGTCGTCGCGCACCTGCAGGTCGGGCTCACGATGCGGGACCTCGATGCGCCGCTGGCAGAGGACGGGACGGAGCGCGCGGGGATATTCCTGACCAACGCGCTGACAGGCTGGGAGCCCACTGTGCAGAAGCCGCTGCCGTTCCCTGAGTTGGAGGAGGAGCGGGACCGTGCCGATCGCGTGAAGCAGGACACGCCGGTGCTGGTCATCCTTGGCAACCCTCCGTATAACGGGTACGCGGGCATGGCAGTGGACGAGGAGCGCAAGCTGTCGGCCGCATACCGGACCACCTGGCTGGTGAGGAAACCGGAAGGGCAGGGTCTGAATGACCTGTACGTGCGCTTCTTCCGAATGGCGGAGCGTCGCATCACCGAGAAGACCGGACAGGGAGTGGTGTGCTTCATATCGAACTACTCGTGGCTGGACGGGCTGTCGTTCACCGGCATGAGGGAGCGCTTTCTGAGAGAGTTCGACGCGATTCGCATAGATAACCTGCATGGGAACCGCATTATCTCGGAGTACGCACCAGACGGGCGGACCAGCGAGACGGTCTTCGCGCTCCGAGGTCAGTCACCGGGCATCAAGGTTGGAACGAGTATCGTGATGTTGTCGAAGACCACCACGTCTTCATCGGTAGATAAGCGTGTGCTATACCGGGACTTCCACCAGGCAAAGGCCGAAGACAGGCGTGTGGCGCTACTGGACAGCCTCGATGCTCCAGCAATCGACACAGGGTACTCGTCATTGGAGCCAAATCTTGCCCTTGGCCTGCCGCTCAAGCCGATGGCGGTTAGCGAAGGTTGGCATGACTGGCCATCGCTGCCGGAGTTACTTCCCGTTTCGTTTCCGGGCGTCAAAAGTGGCCGTGACCCGTTCGTCGTCGACATTGATATTGAGCAGCTTAAGAAGCGAATCGAGCATTATTTCGATTCGAGTTTGAGTCACGACGAGATCAGGAGACGCTACCCACTCGCGATGCGCAACCCGAGGGAGTACAACGCTCGCGAGGTACGTAGTGACCTTCTCATGCAGGGTGGTCCTGCCAAACATGGCTTCATTCGCTATTCGTACCGCCCCTTTGATGATCGCTGGCTATATTGGGAACCGAGAGCCAAACTGGTTGACCGCCCGCGTACCAATTATAAGCCGCATGTGTTCGATGGGAACTCTTGGATAATAACTCCACATAAGCAACGCAGGGATTGGTCTCCTCCATCATTTACCCCGCTCATGGCAGATATCAATCACATGGATGGTAGTGCCTCTTACATCCCTCAGTATCTCCGCGATGATGGACTGGGGGTCGAAGGAGACGGAATCCAGCGTCGCCCCAATCTGTCGGGAGTCGCACAGCACTACCTCGAATGCATCGGCGCGGAAGTCGAGGAGCTGTTCCATCACGTCCTCGCGGTGCTGCACGATCCGGCGTACCGGGAGGCGAACGCCGGGGCGCTCAGAATGGAGTGGCCTCGCATCCCGATTCCGGGCTGGCCTGGCGGCGATAAGGTCGGAGCGGCAGACGACCTGGCGG
>JAKZVY010000216.1:0-10302 GCA_047515825.1 Dehalococcoidia bacterium | reverse complement strand
CCTGAGTACATCGTCGAGCGCGCCGGACAGGTCGAGTGCGGCGACCTCAATCCGCTTGCCGGAGTGCCTGACGTGGTGAGTCGCAGTATCCCTCTCGCCCTTGGCGTAGATAAGCATCCCGCCCGGAAGATCGAGAGCGGTGACGTAGGCGAGGAGCTGGTACAAGTCGGCGTTGGGAACGTTCCCATCTCTGATGTACTTGTACTTGGCGTCGCCGACGAACACGCAGTCTCCGCTGTACCACCAGGTGAGGTCTGGTCTGAGACGCACTTCTCTTTCCACGTCGAGACTGCCAATGCTTCTTTCGAGAAACACGCTTTCAGAGACCCCCAGCGCGTCTCGCAGGGCCTGGGTCACGAACTCCTGGAACAGTTTGTTCATGTCCATAAGGAATCCGGCGGCGCGCACACGTCCCCGGCCGGACTCAAACGCGCTGTGTCTCAGGATGAGCCGAGACAGCCCAACGACGCCGCGGTAGTGTTCGTTGAGCCTATCGAAAGGTATCTCCGGCACGTCGTTGGGCGGGAACTCGACCGGCGAGACGTTGTCGAGCATCGCCGCAATCCAACCCAGTCCGACGCGCGCTTCCCGTGAACGCAGCCGCATCCCACCAAGCTGCGCCGCCGCCGCTTTCACCAGCCGGTTCTCCCGAATGTCGTCCGTGAACTCATCGTAGCGCACCTCGACCGGCAGGGCGATGCCGAATCTACGCCGTATCTGCTCGGCAAACATGATGCGCCCGCGCACGGTGTACAGTGCCTCCTCCTCGGTACGGTAGCCGTGGAGCAGTCCACGGGCGAACGCACGCCGGGCGGTCGATACGAGCGCGAGCGCCAGAGTGTCCGGCAGCGCCTCTTCCTCCTTGAAATCGAAGAGCCGCGTCTCCTGCATCTTGAACACACCCATGGCGTAGCAAGCAAGAGACAGAAGCTGCGGGATGGGTATCTTGGGCCGAATGAGCACCGAGAGGTCGCCGAACTCGACCGCTCCGACAGTCGATCCGGGCTTCAGGACGTATGCGGCTTGCATATCTTCGATGTCGGCACGCTCAACGGCAAGCGACGGAATCGTTCTCAGAACATCGCGTTCAGTAGTCGAGAGCCTGAGCGGTCTGCTTGGCTCGTATTCCTGAAGATCAATCTGGCGCATTGTTGGCGTTGCCGTTCTGGGCAACTTCGTGAACGTCCGCTTGGCCTTGCTCATCGGATTGGGTCCTACGACGGTCCGCTTCTGTCCTCAGCGAACCCAAGTCGAAGTCGGCGAGGCGGTCTTCATTTCCGTAGAGTCGCTCCTCGATGTATGGGAGGACGCTGTGCTTCCAGATACGCTTGACCGCAGCCTCGTCGAGGCCGTCCTTCATGAAGTAGCTCGGCCCTATGGCTGCGTGGCGGTCGTCGCGCAAGTGATCGTTGGCTTGCTCAACCACGTCTGCCACCCACTCCATATCGGGCGCTTTCTCGCTCAGCCAGCTACGGAGCACGCTCTTGACCGGATCGTAGTTCGGGTGGAACTCCACGAAGTAGAAGCGACGGCGCAGGGCGAGGTCCACGAGCGCGATGGAGCGGTCGGCGGTGTTCATCGTCCCGATGATGTACAGATTTTCAGGCAGCGAGAATTTCTTGTCTTGGTCAGAGTACTGGAGGTCCATCTCCTTGTCGCGGTACTCCAGCAGGAAGTACAACTCCCCGAACACTTTGGCGAGGTTGCCGCGGTTGATCTCGTCTATCACGAGGAAGTGCTTCGCATCCGGATCCTGCCGCGCACGGTCAGCGGCCCGCAGCAGCGGCCCTCGGCGCAACTCGAAACCGGGCTGTCCATTCACAAGCGCGGGACGGAAGCCCTGTACGAAGTCCTCGTAGGCGTAGGACGGGTGGAACTGGACCAGCGTGACACGCTCTTTGGATCCGGCAAGATGATCCGCGAGCTTCTGCGCAACGTAGGTCTTGCCCGTGCCCGGCGGCCCCTGGAAGATGACTTGGAGCTTGTCTTCGAGCAGGGTCTGGATGTTTTCGAGGAAAGCGACTGTTAGATGCAACTTGGCGGCTAGGGACGGGATGTCGGGCCCGGGCTGCCGTTCGCTTATCTCTTTAGTGCCGTCCACCTCCTCTATGCGGTCTTGGTCATCTGCCTCGGCTTCAGGAACTTGGGGCATCCCCCAGACCACAGACTGGGCATCAAGGCGGTGGCGCAAAGTCAGTTTACGCTCAGCAGCCTCGCTGATGAACCTGTCTAGAAAACCGAGCGCGTGCTCGTACAAATCGGCCTCATCCGCCCCGCGCTCCAGATTGCCGTATCCGGTACGCTCGTAGGCACTGTTGAACACTCTGACTCTGAAAGGTGGATACTGTTCGACGTCGAGTCCCATGAGTAAAACAGATACCGCATTTGTGCTGTTACCGACGGCACCCCTTAATTCTGACCGAGGAAACTGACTGTAGAATGCACGAATCCGGTCAGAAACTGAGATGTTGTTATCTACCCAAAGTGCGTGCAACGCCTCCCTCGCTTCCTCCAATTGAGCACTGCACCACCTGTTGAAATCGCCTAGTAATGGCCAAGCTATAGGGTGGCCTTGCCTGGATCTGAGAGCGTGCCTAAGCAGGTCGGGCCAATTGGCGGCGCTAGCAAGCACAGCCCGACGCGCTGCCGCGAGGTCTTCACCCATCTCGCGCTTGTAGGCGATCTCCTCAGTCTCCAGCCTACCGGAGTCGAAGTACTCCTGGGCGTGTTTAACATACTCATCCCAGGTATCGGTCATTTCTTCTCCACCCCTGGCTATCATGTGATGCTGGCTACGCTAGTCGTAATCCGTCTACCGGACCCTATCAAATGGGTTACGAGACCGACACACACCAACCCCAGTTCGCCAAAATTACTCTGTCAAGTATGGATACTTCGACCTACAGACTCCTGTATGGGCTGGAATCGGCAAAGGTCACGAGAGGTGCCGCCCGGCCTCTATCTCGCGGAGCATGTCTCCAACGTCCGCCGTGGGAAACCGGTGCCTCGACGCATCGGCAATGGCGCGCAACTTGGTCTCTGGGGTTCCGGGCTGGTTGTCTCTCACTTTGCGAAGAGCTTGGCGAACCCATTCGGCAACGGTCACCCGCTGCACGCGAGCGGCTTCCTGAATTTCAGCGTATTTTTGCTCGTTCAATAAGACACAAAGGTGTTTAGGCATGAGTGCATGCTAATTGACTCATGCCTGATTGTCCAAATGACAGTCCTAGCCGTAGATCATCTTAACGCTGCCGCCTCCGAAGATTCGAGGCGCGGCGAACTCGCTTATTTAATGCCCACTGTCAGTGACGAGACTCTTCACATGATGTCCTTGAGCTGGGCGTCCGGCCTCTCTAAGGGGCGGGCTGTGCCTGGGAATGACGGCGTGGGGGAGTACGGGGATTTTAGATTCCTCGACTCCGCTGCGCTGCGCTCGGAATGACAGGGGGCGCTGGGGTCCGCGTGGGATCAACATGGGGCGCTGGGCTCTGCGCGGGAATGACCCTTCGGCAGGCTCAAGGGCGGGCGGGTTTGAAACCCGCCTATACAGTTTGGCTTCGCTCAGGACGGGCCCTTCGGCTCCGTTTCGCTTCGCTCAGGACGGGGTTAGGAGTCGTCGATGTAGTTGCGGGGGAGGAGCTTGACGCCGCCGCGTTCGAGGTCGAAGTAGATGCGGTCGCCGTAGATGCGCATGTTCCTGAAGACCCTCGCCGACAGGATAGTATCGTCTTCGTCCCTGTAATGCTCGTCGCAGGGGTAGTCGTCCGTGCAGTCTTCGCACGAGGCGATCTGGTCGCGGTAGTCATCGAGAAGCTCACGGGTTGCGCGGTCGGCTTGCATCAGCTCTTCGGGCGTCACCTCGGCGTCGATCTCGGCGGGATGCATGGTCATCCAGTTGGGGTCTTCGGTGGGGTCATAGGCGTGGCCGAGGGACTGAGCGAGGTCGGAGGCGGGTCCGAGTACCCGGTCGATGAGCATGATGCCGGCGGTGATGCGGTGGCAGTCTTTGATGGAGTCGTCTTCGGGGTTGGGCTCATGGATGCTCATGAGAATGGAGGCGAGCTCGTCCCCGTAGTTGGTGATTTCCATTATGTAGTACTGCGACTCCCGGACGAGGTCTGGGAAGTAGCCGGGGGCGTCCGGGCTGGGGGCGGGTATGCCCTTTCGCTGGGATTCCTTCGACTCCTCTGAGGCTTCGCTCAGGACAGTCTCACCGCCCTCCGGCTCAGCGGGGGCCTGGGGAGGTCCGAGCTCTTCGTTGAGCTTCTGCTCGAGTCGGGCGACGGGGCGCTCGGCTGCCGCTGTCGTGGGTGCTTCGTCTTCGTCGGAGGCAGGCTCTCCAGTGGGCCTGTCCCCGGCGGATATGCGGGCCTGGTTCCTGGCGACTTTGCCGAGTCCACGGTCGTAGAGTACTCGGGTGGCCCTGAGTCGATCGTAGCCTGTGGAGTTGGGTGAGTCGCCGCGCGCTATTTCGAGGAGGTTGTCGAATACGCAGTGGAGCTCGTCAGTGACCTCCCGGATTTTGTCCGAGTGGTAGAGAGCGAAGGCGGGGTTGATAGAGGACTGTTGTACTGCTTGCATGGGAACGAGTGTACGGCATGGTTAGAATGGATGTCAAGGGGGAGTTTCATCCACGAAAGACACGAAGGGCACAAAGTGGATGGGCTGTGCCTGCCGGTTTGGGCTAGACTCCCGAAAGCAGGCGGCAGAAGAGCCGCCGCATACGGATGCAGTGGACGGGTTAGCGACCGTGCCAGGACGGATCCTAGTCGTAGACCGTCGTGGCGCTGCTGGCTCCGGTGAGGGAGATGTGGGTGAAGTCGTGGCCGTCGGCGGCGCCGTGCCAGTGCTTTTCACCGGCTGGGATGAACGCGGTGTCTCCCTCGGCTATTCTGACCTCTTCGGACTCGCTCGCGACGTAGCCTTCTCCACTGATTACGAAGAGGACCTGGTCGGTGGTGTGGGAGTGGAACTTGTTCTTGGCCCCACCGTAGAAGTTGACCAGGCCGAAGTTGTAGTACTCGCTCTTGTCGGCTCCGACCAGCGGCTGCCTGCTGACGTTGCCGCCGTAGAAGATCGGTGCGCTGGTGGCGTCCTCTTCGGGGACTGAACCTTTTCTTACTACTTCCATTTGTACTCCTTCTTAAACGCTAGCCTGTCCTGCCGCTTCGTGAGCGCAGGTTTGCGGCGTCGCGCAGATAGACCATTTCGAGGTCTTGCGGACTCTTGTCGGTGTTCACCAAGATCAGTACCCGTATGCAGCGCTCCTGTCCACCTGGCACGTCCATCTCGTGGCCGCACATGATGGCGACGTTGTTCCAGCCCATGTGAACGCGCGCGGCTACCGCTGGGAACTCGGCGTCGAGGTCCTTGGTGGTGCTGAATGTAACGGCCGCAATGTCGTCGGTATTTACGTCGTTGGCCTCGACCAATCGCTCCAGAAGCTCACTGGTGGCTTCCAGAATGTCGTCCCTGGTGTTGGCGTCCGCGGTGGTCGCGCCCCTCAGACCTCTGACTTTCGCCATGAATCAGCCGTACCTGCCCTTGAGTGAGATGATGAAGTCTCGCGCCGCGTCGAGTCTGCCATCCTCCGGGGCCCTGTCCACCGCGTCCAGAAGCGCGCTTGCGACGACGGCGCCGTCGGCGAACTCGCTGATCGCCTCCAGGTGTTCCCGCCGGGACACGCCGAAGCCTACGAGGATGGGGAGATCTGTATGGCGGCGAATGCGAGCCACAAGCCCGGCGGTCTGCTCCGAGAACGACCTGCGCGCGCCGGTCACTCCCGTGAGACTCACGCAGTATATGAACCCGCCCGCGGCTTTGCAAGCGTCCTGAATACGGGCGTCTGAGCTTGTGGGGGCGAGCAGGGGTATCAGGTGGATGCCGCGCTCGGCGGCCATCCGGCCCATGACCTCGGCTTCCTCGGTGGGCAAATCGGGCACTATCATGCCATCCAGCCCTGCCGTCTTCGCGTCGTCCAAGAATTTCTCAAGTCCATAGTGGAGATACGGATTGTAGTAGCCCATGAAGATCATGGGCGCATCGACGCCGCTCCCCCGGAGGTCTCGCAGGACTTCGAGGCATTTTTTGACGGTGACTCCGTTCTGCAGCGCGCGGTAGCTGGTCATCTGGATCGTCGGTCCATCGGCGAGCGGGTCGCTGAATGGCACACCGAGCTCCAGCATGTCTCCACCAGCGTCCAAGACCGTCTTGGCCAGGGCCGCGGAGGTCTCGACGTCCGGGAACCCAACAGTTACGAAGGGCGCAAGCGCGGGCTGTCCCGAGTGCCGAAGCTCCGCCAGAGTCTGATCGATTCGATTTGACATACCGCTAGACCTCATCCTCCCCAAAGTCCGTCACAACGTACCGGCGAAAGACAGCGCGATCAGGTTCTGCCCAGCGTGGGCGGACATCGGCGCCCAGACGGACTTCGTCCGGTGATACAGCCACGCGAACAGTAACCCGGTGACGAACACCGGCAGCAGGGAACCCAGTGACAGGTGTGCGACGGAGAAGGCCGCCGCGCTGATCGCCCCGCCCGCAAGTATGCCATATCTAACCGCCAGGCCGCTGAAGAGGAACCCCCTGAAGAAGACCTCCTCTACGAATGGGACCCAGCCCGCTATCACGATGGCGGTTATCACGAGGAACCTTCGATCCGCCAACTCCTCGGGCACCGGCTCGGGCAGCAGAGATTCGAGTCCCAGGGCCGATACCACCGCCCCGTACAGAGCGGTGAACCCCAGACTGCCCAGGAGAGCCAGCAGGGCCAGCAGGTTGACATACCTGCCAGACGGGCGTCGAAGTCCGAGGGCCGTCCAGGACAGACCGTACTTTCGGACGACGAACCTCCACACCACGAACAGCGTCAACACACCCTGCAGAACCGCCGCCGTCCAGAAAAAACCGAGCCCTATCGAGTCGGCTTCTGACTCCGGCCCCAGTGAGGTCGCTGCCAGAATTGCCGCCAGCGCAAAGGTGCCGAGCACGACGATTCCGGCGCCAACGACGACATCGCGCACGGTCCAACCGACCGCGCCTTTGAGCCGGGGCGCATCTGACGAGTCGGGCGCGGTCAAGTTGCGGCTCCCCGGAAAAGGCTGCGACTGGGGGGCATGAGGTCGTCTAGCTGTTGAGCCAATCCACATCACCTTGCAGGTCCGCCGGGTGATCCTTGGACGCGAAGACCTCGTACTTGCCCTTTTCGGTCGCCAGGTTCCCGTCGTCGCCGTGACCGGGGTAGAAGTTGTCGATACCATCGAGCACGAACAGCCTGTCGGTGATGCTGCCGATGAGCTGCTTCAGGGCGTCGGGGCTTCCGGACCTGCCGGGGCCGTTGGGGAACAGGGTATCACCAGTGAAAAGGTGCGGACCGAAGGAGAAGCAGGTCGAGCCGGGCGTGTGTCCGGGGGTGAAGATGGCCCTGAGGGTCAGCGTTCCCGCGGTTATCTCGTCCGCGTCGTGAATGACGATCTGTGGAGCGTTCGGCATCCCAGCCGCGTCGTCAGCGCCGATGCCGACGGGCGCGCCGATGGTGGAAGTCACCTCGTCCAGGCCCTCGATGTGGTCCCAGTGATTATGGGTTATGAGGACAGCCTGGACGTCTGTCTCCTTCGCAGCGGCGATCAGCGCGCCGGGGTCGGGAGGAGTGTCGATAATTATGCTCCGGTTGGTCTCAGGGCAGACCAGCAGATAGGCATTGTTTCCGAATGAGCCGCACTGGATCTTGTGGATCGTGATTGTATCGTCCTGGAAGTGAGCCGCCATCTGTTCCTCCTGCTGGCCTCCTGAGTGTATTCGGAGGTGATTATATCAAAGCTGCAGCCGACTGATGCCCGATTCGGAACCCCATTGCTACAATGGAGGCCTACAATAGACCATCCATTACATCGGTGCAGAGGTGTTCCCCATGGGCGAGTTCGGCATGACGGTCAAGACCGACTCCGGCGGTAAGCGTGTCGAGATGGAGTGCGAGCATCAGAACGGCCTGCTGTACGTTGTGCCCGCGGAGTCCACTTGGGTCTGCTCAGAGGAGCTGATGCACGCGCACGCGATGGCGGGGTTCTTCAGGCAGCTTATGGGGCTAGAGGACGACCGCGTCCACGAGATCATGCAGCGTTGGGGACTGTACTACCGCTCCCGTCCGCTGGCGGTGGAGGAGTAAATCTGCCTCAGAAAACTTCCTCGTCGTCTTCATCCTCGCCCGGTGAGTTGATGATGCGGTGGATGACCGGCGTGAAAGCCTCGTCGTCGCCTGGCTCGGTATCATCGTTGGACCAGTCCTTGACCGCCACGGCTTCTGCGACGGCCGTCTCTCGATCGCTGCCCCCAGCCCCGTATCCCATAACGGCGCCGGACAGGTTTACCCGATAGTCGCCGCCACCCCGCGAGGGGAACGATACGATTCCCGCTTGGGCTGAGCTTCTGTACGTCTCACGGATGATGATTGCCAGCTCCCGCTCCTCGACGCTCGTCACCGTGGCCTCGTACTGGTTGCCGCCCAGTATCAGCCTCGCGATCCGTTTGCCTATCTTCTGCTCGACCTCTCCCAAGTACGCGCCCGACTCGTCGGTAACGCTCAACCCCTTGGATCCGGTGCGGAGTTGGACAAGGTCTCCGGGCGTGAGCTTCAGCAGCACGTCGGGCGGAGCCAGCTTGGTCAGCAATGTCACCCCGGCCTTGCCGCTCTCCTCGATGAACGTGTGCGGGTTTCGACTGGCGCGAGCGTTCGCCCGGGGCGTGTCGGCGTCAGCAAGCTTCGTGAGCCTGCTGAGATTCTTCTTGGCGATAGAGTTGTTGGGCGAGTACTGCAGGACGTACTGGAAAGCCTGTCGAGCTTCGCGGTTCCGTCCCAGCTCGCTCAACGCCTTTCCGAGACGGTTGTACGCCTCGATATCGTTGGGGAACTCCCTGATAATCGAGCGATTGACCGTCGCGGCGTCCTCCCACCTGTTCCTCATGGCGAGGGCGACAGCCTTCCTGGCTCTCTCATCTCTGATCTTTCGTCTGTCCACAAATCCGCGTGTGCTCATTTGCATCCGCCCATTTGAAAGTGTGAGGAATCTTAGCCGATTCCGAAAAAGCCAGGCAAGCGCGATTTGGCGCTTGTCAAGATATTTCTTAGCCTAAGCAGAGAGAGCCGCCAGATCGCCTCCAACACGATGTGCAGGGACATCTTGGACCGGCCTCTTATCCTGTCGATGAACATGATCGGGTGCTCGACCACCGTGTAGCCCTTGGCCTGGCACAGGTGGGCCACCTCGGCCTGGAAGCCAAAGCCCTTGCAGCGCAGCGCCGATACGTCCAGAGACCTCAGCACGTCGGCCCTGAACAGTTTGAACCCGGACGTGACGTCCCTGACACTCACGCCGGTCATGAGACGGATGGTGTGATTTCCGAACGCGCTTAACAGCCGTCGTTTCATGCTCCAACTGGGGTCGACGCGGCCCAGGGCGGTGTACCTGGAGCCGACGACGACATCCGCCTGGTCCGACCTTTCGAGCATCGCGGGCACCTGCTCCGGCGGATGAGACAGGTCGGCATCCATCTGCACCACGAAGTCGCTCCCGTCATCGAGCGCTCTGCTGAACCCGGCTATGTAAGCCGTTCCCAACCCCTGCTTGCCCGGCCTGGAGATGACCTCGACGCGGCTGTCATATCGGTCGGAGAGAGCTAGGGCCACGTCCGCCGTTCCGTCCGGCGACCCATCGTCCACGATGTACAGCCGGAGGTCGCCGATTCCCAGGGCGAAGAGCCGCCTGGAGAGCTCGGGCAGGTTGTCGGCCTCGTTGTAGGTCGGCACGACAACGGCCACACGGCGCATGGACGCCAAGTCGGATGTATCCTGTTCAGCCATACCTGCCAAACATATCCCTGAGTCTAATCAGCACGGTGTCCTTGAACATGTCTATGGTGTCCGCCACAGGCCTGACCTTGCTGACTGTCTGGAAGTACCAGTCTACCGGCATCTCCTCGATGGTGTACCCCTTTTTCTGCGCCAGGTACAGTATCTCAGCGTCGAATCCCATCCCGCGTATCCGCTGACGGCTGAACAGGTCCGACGCCGCGTCTTCCCGGAAGCACTTGAATCCGCACTGCGTATCCTCGATTCCCTTTACGGCCATTAGGCGAACGACTCGGTTGAATACTCTCCCCATGATGTGGCGGTAGCCCGGCTCGTCGTAGCGCCTGGCGCCCTCAGCCTCTCGCGAACCGATCACAATGCCCACACCAGCCTCCATTCTCTGTAAGAAGGCGTCGACCCACTCGATGGGCATGGCCAGGTCGGCGTCGCACATGAAG